>CADBGC010000016.1 GCA_902794055.1 uncultured Eubacteriales bacterium
TTCTTCCTCTTCATCATTTTCTTCCTTGGCCAGTTCCATTTTCTTTTTATCAAGTATGAATTCAAAGTGCAATCGTCCGATGAAGTGGTTTTCTTTTGGGTGCAACGAATTGTAAAAGCAATAATCAGCCATCCTATTACCGCGCCGAGCAGATTGCAGATGATATCCGCCGTATCGAAATATCTGAACGCGAAGCCCTGCAAGGCCGCGACGAGAAGCTGCAGCAGCTCTATCGTAAGCGAGAAGATCAGCCCCAATATCAACGCGGTTTTAAGAGTCACACGCTTTTTAACTAACGGAAGCAAAAAACCGAACGGAACGGTCATCAAAACGTTCAGAAGATCGTCCTTTGTTATTCCGTCCGCAAACGGGATAAGTTTTATGCAGTCCGTCAGCTTCCAGCCGTTGCTTGCGAAGAGCTCGCGCATATCGGATGCGCCGAAATAGATCGGCGGCACCGTCTGTAAAAGCACGAACCCAACGTATGTCGCAAACAGCGCCATGAATGCATATTTATAGAAGTCCCTGCGCTTTACAAGGAAGATCACAAGGAAAACTATCAGCGGCAAAGCCGACAGCACCAAGCTACCCTTGAAGTCCGGATCGAAAGAGAATCTCATTTGCTTATCCCATTATTTTTTCTTTAGGAAATAATTATAGAGGAATGCGGCTGCGCTGTCAATACTTCAGCCGCATAAAAGCGCAGCAGCCGAGCTCCGCCATCGGCGCAAAACCGAGGCTTTTATAAAAGGCTGTGGTCTTTTCGGTGTTGTCGGTCGCAAGCTCGATCTGGCGGACGTGCGCATACCTTTCGAGTATCGATTGCAAAAGCAACGAGCCTATCCCCCGCCGCTGATGCTCGGGAAAAACCAAAATATCCTGAATGAATACGATCGTTTGCCCGTCGCCCACGGCGCGAATGAGCCCCACGAGCTTATCATTTTCGTATGCGCCGAGGGTAAAGAGCGAGTTTTCAAAGCCGAGCCGCAGCTTTTCGGGCTCGGCCGTGTACGCCGTCCAACCCACGCTTGAATAGAGCGCAAGTATCTCGGCTTCGTTGTATTCGATGTAGGGTTGTAGTTTGATGCTGTTCATTTTCAAGCCTCATATTCTGTATTATTAGTGTTATCGGATTCAAATCCCTTACGGGATTTGTGCAGGTTTCCACCTCATCCGTCTTCACGCCGCTCTGCGCCGCCTCAGCCACCTTCTCCTCGAGGAGAAGGCTTTTCACGCGCCCAAAAGTTGCTGATCGAACGCGAACAGCGCCTCGTTTATCTCGAAAACGTCATACATTCCGCGCTTGATGAAGTATTCTATTATGAGATCGAATTTATTTGAGTGCGAAAGCGCAAAGCCCGCCTTCATCAGCATATTGTTCGTTTCGTTAAGGTCGAGCTCCAGCGCGATGGCGAAGGCGATGACCGTCGGCTTGCTCGGCTTATAGAGCCTGTCCGAGCGAATTTTTGAGAAGAGCTTGCGGTCGATATTCGCCTTTTTGTAGCACTCCGAATCCGTCATGCCGCGCTCGTCTATCTTGCGCAGCAGCATATCGGAAAAGCTCTCGTCCAGCAGTTCGTCGATCGTTCTGCCGATATTGGAGATGCTCGGCGCAGCTCCCGAGGGTTTGGCATTTGCAGATGCTTTCGGCTTCGCGGGGGTGGGTGCAGCGCCCGCCGAGTCAAAGGCGGCTTCGGCATTGAGCGCGATGCTTGCGCTCGCATCTTCGCAGCACTCCTCGACCTCCTTGTTTGCGCCGTCAAGCATCGAATTATTCAGGGAATACGAATACTCGGGGCGGTTCAGGCTCTCCCGCCTTTTCGCAAAATAGCTCGCGCTGTCGCCGTGCGATTTTGCGTAGCGGTCGCCGACGAACTCCTCTATCTCCTTGAAGCGCTTTTTGCCGATATCGAGCGATGCGCGGTCGAAGATCACAAGATAGACCGTCATATCCGCTTCGGTTTCGGCGAGGAATTCGCGAATCGTATCCTCGGCAACGCGCAAGGCTTTTTCCTTCGGATAGCCGTAAACACCCGAGGATATCAGCGGAAAGGCGATGCTCTCAAGCCCGTTTTCCTCTGCAATTTTTAGTGAATTTCTATAACAGGATGCAAGCTTTTCTTTTTCACCGAAGAAGCCCCCGCGCCATATAGGGCCAACGGCGTGGATAACGAATTTTGCGGGCAGCTCATAGCCGCGCGTGATTCTGGCTTCGCCCGTTTCGCAGCCGCCGAGCCTTCGGCATTCCTCAAGCAGCCTCGGACCCGCCGCGCGGTGGATCGCGCCGTCCACTCCCCCGCCGCCGAGCAGGGACTTGTTTGCGGCGTTCACGATCGCATCCACCTTCATCTTGGTTATATCGTTTCTGACTATGATAAGCGGCATGGGCATCCTCCTTCGAGCTTCATTTCCTGTATACAATAATACAATCAAACCGCCATTTAGTCAATGCTTTCCTGTGCAATTTTACCAAAACAAAAGGAACGGCTTTTCGCCGCTCCCTTCGCTCTATTTTATCCGTATGAAGGAACCCCTTCCCGCATCACCAGGTCTGCTGCTGAAGCTGGGTCATATCCTGCTTCGCGGTCTGTATCTCCTGCTGCTGTGCGGGCGTGGTCTTATAGAGATTGCGCTGCTTCATCTGCTCGAAAACGGCGAACTGATCCTCGGAAACCTCGCTCATGCAGTTGATGAGCAGGCTGCGAAGGTTCATGCAGCCGGATTCGGTGCAGCTTTCGGCATACTGCTTGACTGCCGCTCTTTCGGACTGAAGAAGGTCGGTGAGCAGCTCCTGTTCGGTCATGGATGAATTCTGCATAGTTCTTTCCTCCCTTATTTAGAAGAATTGAGGTAGCTGTGGAGCGAGTCGAAATGCCTGCGATGATGCTCCGCAGCGGTGTTGGCCATGCTCTTGAGCTGAGGGTCGCTGAAATAGTTTGCGTAGACCGAGCATTTCTTGTAGAGCAGAGCCTCGGTATGCATCTCATCCTGAATGATCGAAAGATCCGTGGTGTCTATCGGGGCGCTCGCCGCCTCGGTGTTCCAGCGAGCACTCGATGCGCCGCTTTCGCAGCAGCTCCGATCCGAGCCGCTTTGATCGTTGCATCCGTTCCAATACGGGCTGCCGTTATTGCAGCCGTTCATATTGGGGTTGTTTTGGCCGCTGAAAAACCTGTCGGTGTTCGCGCCCCGACCATTGCCGTTTGTGTGCATAATAATGCCCTCCGTGATGAGTTTTGCCGGCGTTTTTGCCTGCAAGCTTAGTTTGCTCGATCACGAAGGGCTTATTCAGGTTAATATTTGCATTTTTGCCAAATTACGGCATCATGCGGGTGCGCCCGCCGCAACGGGCGAAGGGTCTATAACGATGCGCTTTTCTGGGCGGGCGGTGAGCGCGTGCTCAAGCACCTCGTCCGCGTTGTCAACATAGATGATATTCAGCGCATCGAGGATATCCTGCGGCACGTCGCGAAGGTCCTTGCGGTTCTTTTCGGGAATGAGCACGGTATCTATCCCCGCGCGCACTGCCGCAAGCAGCTTCTCCCTCAATCCGCCGATTGGCAGCACCCTGCCGCGAAGCGTTATCTCGCCTGTCATCGCAAGCCCCGCGCGAACGGGGATGCCCGTCAGCGCGCTCGTTACAGCGGTAAACATCGTTATGCCCGCCGATGGGCCGTCCTTGGGGATAGCGCCCTCGGGAAGATGAATATGGATATCCGTTTTGCCGTAGAAGTCGCTCTCAAGCTCGAGCTGCTGCGCCCTTTCGCGGATGCAGGTTATCGCCGCCTGTGCGCTCTCCTGCATAACGTTTCCAAGCTGGCCGGTGAGCTGAACCTTGCCCGTTCCGGGAAGCACGGCGACCTCAACCGTCAGCATCTCGCCGCCGATGCTCGTCCACGCAAGCCCGTTCACAAGCCCGACCTGCGGCTCCTTATCTGCGGGATCGAAGGTGAATCTCGGCGCACCGAGGTATTCCTCAACCTTCTTCCTGCTCACGGTAACGCGCTTTTTGCCGCCCGCGATATCCACCGCCGCCTTGCGGCAGACCGTGGCGATGCATCTTTCAAGGCTGCGAACGCCGGCTTCGCGGGTGTAGCCGTTTATAATATCGGAAACGCTCTCGCGCGGAACGCTCAGCATACTCTTTTTGAAGCCGTTTTTCTCGAGCTGGCGCGGCACGAGATGGCGCAGCGCGATCTCGACCTTCTCGTTTGCGAGATAGCTCGGCACTTCGATTATCTCCATGCGATCGAGCAGCGGGCGCGGAATGCCCGATTTATCATTCGCGGTGGTGATGAACAGCACCTTGGAAAGATCGTACGGCATCTCGAGGAAATGATCGCGGAATTCAAAATTCTGCGCGCTGTCGAGCACCTCGAGCATGGCTGCGGCCGGGTCGCCGTGGAAGGAATCCGCTCCGAGCTTATCGATCTCATCGAAAAGGAGCACCGGATTCACGGTCTGCGCCTGTCGCATCGCGGCGATTATCCTTCCGGGCATCGCGCCGATATAGGTGCGCCTGTGGCCGCGTATCTCCGCCTCGTCGTGAATGCCGCCAAGGCTCATGCGAACGAATTTCCTGCCGAGCGCCCTTGCTATTGATGACGAGATAGAGGTTTTGCCCACGCCCGGAGGGCCCACGAAGCAGATTATCTGCCCGTTCACCTTGCCGGTGAGCTTTGCAACGGCGATGAACTCGAGTATCCTTTCCTTGACCTTTTCAAGCCCGTAATGATCCTCGTCGAGCACCTTGCGGGCATGCTCGATATCGAGATCATCCTCGCTCATCTCTGTGAACGGCAGGCTCAAAAGCGTGTCGATATATGTGCGCATCGAGGGCGTTTCATGCGAGCTTGAGGGGAGCATCGCAAAGCGCTCTATCTCCTTTTCAAGCTTCTTGCGAATCTCATCGGGGAAGGCTTTTTCGCCGAGACGGCGGCGGAACTCGTCGGCCTCGGACTGCTCGTCCTCCCCAAGCTCCTTTCGCACGGCCTTCATCTGCTCGCGCAGGAAGTATTCGCGCTGGTTTTTATCGATCTGCTGCTTAACGTTGTTGTCGATAAGCTGCTTTATCTTGATGACCTCGGCTTCGCGCCCGAGCATATTCACAAGCTCTATCGCGCGCTCGGTATAGTTCTCGGCCTCAAGCACCGTCTGACGATCCACGGGGTCGAGCAGAAAAACGTTTGCAACGCGGTAGGCGTATTCAACGTCGTTCGCGCTTCTTCCAATGAAGGACAGTGTGGTTTTAAGCTGTGCGTTGCCGATCATCGAAACGTACTGCTCGCATTTCTCCTCGATCAGCTTGCGCAGATCGCTGAGCGATTCCGCCGCGCTCGGCGCCTCGTTTTCATAGCTTTCGACCTCCGCGCAGAGGTAGGCATCGTTTTCGATGAAGGCGGTTATCTTCGCACGGCACTGGCCCGAAACGAGCACTCGCAGCGAGCCTCCTTCGAGCTTTTCGCTGCCCTTGATGCGGCAAAGACAGCCGCAGGTATAGATATTGTTCTTGGTGGCCTCGAGCTGCTTGGCATCGTGCTGAGAGGTGAGCATGACCAGCCCGTCCCCCTCCATAGCCGCCTTCGCCGCAAGCACGCTCTTCTCCCTGCCCACGTCGAAGCTCATCGCCGAATACGGGAGCACGACGAGCCCGCGCAGCGGTATCACAGGAATGTTTTTGTAGAGTGCAATTTTCATATTGAGTCCTTTCTTTGATCCATACGGGAGCGGGGCGCTCGCCTCCGCCATCTTTGTGGATAAATTATAACTCATATTTCGATTTTTCTCAACACACAAATTATGACTTTTTAGGACTTCTGTCACCAAAACGACAAAAAGACGCGCAGCGTCTTTTGTCATGGCCAAAATATTGAAGAAAAAACCGTGTTCTCGCCCGAAGCGGAGCGGTTTCTCAGCGATTATTCGGGATTTGCAAGCTGGCCTCTGTTTTCCATGAAATCCACGATCTCTCTTGCAACTTCCTTGTTGTCTATTTTAAGAAAAGCCTCGCGAAGCGCATTCCTCTCGAATTTGCAGCCCTTTAGCACGTAGGTAAGCCTGGAAACGAGCGTGGTGTCCATGCTGTCGGAATACAGCATAAGCTTTGCGATCCTGCCGTTTTTGATCGTGAAATGCATCTGCATCTCGCCGAAGGAAAAGCGCTGCTCAACGAAATTCTCGCATTCGGGTGTTTTGCCGAAGCGCCATTCCCATGATATCTGCTGATCCCTGCGGTAGTCGATATTGGAAAGCACGGTGTCGGTCATGGGATACTCCCGAGCCTCGCCGTATTCCTCGATGAAGCTCTCCACGAGCAGCTCCGCCACCCTTTTTACCTCAAGCCCGGGAATGAAATCGGCAAGATTGCATACCCTCGACTGAACGCTCTCAATGCCCTTGGCTGCGAGCTTGGCCTTTGAAACGTTGAGGTAATTTGAAAGGCGCGTAAGGTCGGTGTTCACAAGGATGGTGCCGTGATGCGCTCTGTTGCCCTTGGCAAGAGCGTAGGCATTGCCCGAAAACTTCTTGCCTTCAATGAGGATATCGTTCCTGCCCGAAAGCTCCGGCTCAAGCCCAAGCTTTTTCATCGCGTTCATAACGACCTTGAACTGCCTTTGCAGATCGTAATCCTTTTCGGACATGATGAACGAGAAGTTCAGGTTTCCGTTATCATGGAAAACCGCGCCGCCGCCTGTATGACGCCTAACAAGCTGAACGCCGTCGCGCTCCATATCCATAAGTCTGCACTCGCGCCATGCGTTCTGGTTTCTCCCGATTATGACAGCGTTTTCGTTCACATACATATAGAGCATGATATCGCCCTTCTGCAAGGTGTCCAAAAACAGACCGTCTGCAGCAAGGTTGGTGTAGCCGTCGTGTGATTTTGAAAAATGAATATAGTTTGTCAAACGAACTCCCAAGCGGATACATTCCGCTATTTTATAATACTGTGATAATACGAAGACCTGCCCGGTTTTAGGCCGGGCAGGACTAACGCTCGTAATAAATAATACAGCTTATCAGTCTGCGGTTCTGCCGCAGCACTTTTTGAATTTCTTTCCGCTGCCGCAGGGGCAGGGATCGTTGGGACCGACCTTGGCCTCGGCATTGATAAACTGCTTGGAAACGCGCCAGGCCTTGGTTATCTCCCTGCGCTTTTCCTCGGTAAGCACCTTATCCCACTCCTTGAGACCGTAGAGCCAGTCCGCCTTCGCCTCGTGCATGTTGAAGTAGAGCTTTTCAAAATCGATATCCAGCGCGATCTCGGTATCGGCCTCGATGGAATCTATGTCAAGCTCCGCCTTCAGGCTGGTGTTGATGCCGTCAAGAAAGCCGCCGAAGGTAGCTTCGCTCATACCGAAGCCCTCGGCAAGCTCGCCCGCCTTGCCCGCGTAGCGAACCGAAGTGTCGGAAAGAATTTTTTTATACGCCTCGGTTTCCGAAGCAAAGTATTCGTTCCAGAACGCTCTTACCGCGGAATCCTCATCGGAGCCCTCGGCAAGCTTGCGCCACTGTTCAATAAGAGTCATAGTTGTCTCCGTAATCTTTATTTTACAAGAGCCTTATGCAAGCAGCATCTCGAGCCTCTCGCGGATCTTCTTGATGAAGCCGTCGGTGGTGCAAACGGTTTTCTTGTCCATATCGGCAAGAAGCGCAAGGTCCTTGGTCATGAAGCCGGAGGAGATGGTCTCAAGCGAAGCCTGCTCGAGCTTGTTTGCAAAGTCAACCAGCTCGGGGATCTCGTCCAGCTCGCCCCTCTTGCGAAGCGCGCCGCTCCATGCGAAGATGGTGGCCATGGAGTTGGTGGAGGTGGACTCGCCCTCAAGGTGCTTGTAGTAATGCTTGGTAACGGTGCCGTGTGCGGCCTCGTACTCGTAGTTGCCGTCGGGCGAAACCAGAACGCTGGTCATCATCGCGAGGCTGCCGAAGGCGGTTGCGACCATGTCGCTCATAACGTCGCCGTCGTAGTTCTTGAGCGCCCAGATGAAGCCGCCGTTGGAGCGGATAACGCGGGCAACCGCATCATCGATCAGGGTGTAGAAGTACTCGAGGCCGAGCTTCTCGAATTCAGCCTTATACTTCTCGTCGTAGATCTTCTGGAAGATATCCTTGAAGGTGTGGTCGTACTTCTTGGAGATGGTATCCTTGGTGGAGAACCACAGATCCTGCTTGGTGGAGATGGCGTACTGGAAGCAGGCGTTTGCGAAGCTCTCGATGGAGTCGTCCTTATTGTAGGTGCCCATGAGAACGCCGGGGCAGTCGAAATCGAACACGGTCTCATCGAAGGTAACGTTGCCGTCCTTATCGGTGAACTTGATCTCCGCCTTGCCGGGGCCGGGTACGCGGTATTCCTGGCACTTGTAGATATCGCCGTAAGCGTGACGGGCGATGGTGATGGGCTTGTTCCAGCTCCTGACGGAGGGCTTGAGGCAATCCATGGTGATGGGAGCGCGGAAAACGGTGCCGTCGAGAATGGCGCGGATGGTGCCGTTGGGGCTCTTGTACATCCTCTTGAGGTTGTACTCGGTCATGCGCTGAGAGTTGGGGGTGATGGTTGCGCACTTTACGCCAACGCCGTACTTCTTGCAGGCTTCGGCCGCTTCAACGGTGATCTTGTCGTCGGTTTCGTCTCTCTTAACGAGGCCGAGGTCGTAGTACTCGGTTTTGAGATCAACAAAGGGAAGAATGAGCTCGTCCTTGAGCATCTTCCAGATGATCCTGGTCATTTCGTCGCCGTCCATCTCTACAAGGGGGGTCTTCATTTGAATCTTCTGCATGGTGGTCTCCTTAGGGTACTTTAATTAAAGATATTTTGGGGTTTATCATTATTTTGGCGCATCAAGTCGAAAGGCTTCGATGCGCCAAAGCAACAATCTATTCGGTTATGCCGAATGCGCGATCACGCATTCTCGGGAAGCTCGCTGGTGCAGTGGGGGCAGCGGGTCGCATCGTCCGCGATGTCGCCCTTGCAGAAGGGGCACTTGCGAGCGGGCTTGGGCTCTTCCTTCTTAACTACCTTGTTGATCGCCTTAACAACGAAGAAGATGATGAGGGCGATGATAAGGAAGTTGATGATAGCGCCGATGAACTTTCCGTAGGTAAGCACGTTTGCGCCGAGCTCCGCAGCTTCGGTTGCGGTCTTGCCCGCGAGGTCAACGCCTTCAACGCCCTTGAGAAGAATATACTTCTCGTTAAGGTCGGAGCCCTTGAAGATCAGGCCGATGAGCGGCATGAAGATGTCGTTCACCAGAGAGGTCACGATCGCACCGAAAGCGCCGCCGATCATGACACCGACTGCCAGATCCATGACGTTGCCCTTAAATGCAAACTTCTTAAATTCTTTCCACATATTTTCTACCTCCTTACTGGTATAATATAACTATACTCCTTTTTCCCGCCAATTTCAATAGTTTTTGAGAATATACCTCTTGCACGGAGCGGTTTTCCCGCTTAGAAACATCGCTAAGTGGGGCATATCTCAAACAGCTTGCTTCATAACGCATAAAGCAAGGTCGCTGCGGCCGATCGCTCCGTTATCTGCGGCGGAAGCGGTGCCGATTAACGGCATCATCAAATGCTCAAGGTGATATAGTAGAACTCATTGACGGCAGCAAGGGTACCGTGGTAGAATATACCTATGGCGGTTAGTAAAACGCCTTGCTGTCGCGTGATGAAACGAAATATTATCAGCTTGGGGAGCAGATAAATATGGAACAGGAACTATTCAATGCAAAGCATAAATATGCTACTTATAATCATAGCAGCATGTCCATCGGCGCGTTTATTGTTCTTCCGCTGCTCTTAATTATCGGAGATATACTCTTTGCTATATTGTCAAGCACTTCATCAAATGGAATGCTTGTAGGATGAGGTGTTTTTATGAGCAGCATAAATAAAAGAAAAAGAGAAAGCAGAATAGTATTCATAATAGTATTTATTGTGCTTTTAGCTTCCATGTCAATAGCCTGTTTCAGAACGGGAATGGAACCACGGTCATATTACGGTCCGCATTGGGATTTGTTTACTCAAGCAGCGTTCAGCATCGCGGGAACAGATGAGATGGGGACGCGAATAAGCTCGCTGGAAACGGATGAGTTCGGACGCATTCTGTTTGAGGTTAAATTCTTTGGGAATTCTATCGACAGGTTATTTATTCCGAACAGAGAAACGTCCGGTCGGCTTTTTGCATATGCTATATGCCAAAAGGCGGATGATGAGTTTGTTTATTATTATGAGGACGATTCTTTCTCGATATTTGGAGCGCAGGATGAGTTTACAGACGATGAGAGGAATGCTTTGAAGCAGAGAAACGATTGGAATAAGCCTCCCAATGATGAAAAGCTGACTTTTCGCAGAATAGTGAATTTGGACAAAGGCAGGCTCAGAGTATCCGCAGATTATGATAATAATTTTCGGAGAGAGATGGATGCGATGAAAGTTTTCAGACGCCATGTTACCGTCAATGAAAACGCATTGTTAAGAAAAGTATTGCTTGATATTGATAAGGACGGAGGAATGCTCTTTATTATGTGGCTGGGGTATAATAATGATCAAGCCACAGAGGGTTGGTTTATGCTTATGCCGCCGTCTGCTTCCGGCCAAAATTCGCTGGTTTCAAAAATAAACGATCCGATTCATTATTGGCGGGAGCTAAAGGAGTTTAAGCTTGATAATGGTTGGAATAGCCCATAGCATTAGTAGTTTTTTTGCATCGTGATGGGTGCATTAACCGCGCTTTCATTCTTGCGAATCACGTTAAATTGGTTTATAATGGAGGATGGATTATTATACAGCAGCGAAAGGAAAGCTTCGTTTTGAATACACAGGCGGCAAGCTCTGCCCAAACAAGGCTTGAGCGCATAAACGCGCTCATAAATAAAGTTGAAAAGCCGACCCGCTACATGGGCGGCGAGCTCAATATGCGCGTTAAGGAGGGCGACGGGCTCTTCCGCTTCGCGCTCTGCTTCCCCGACACCTACGAGATCGGCATGAGCCATCTCGGCTCGCGCATCATCTACAACGTTTTGAACAATCGCGCCGACACCTACTGCGAGCGCTGCTATGCGCCATGGGTGGATATGGAGGCGCTTTTACGCGAGAGCGGCGAAAAGCTTTTCTCGATAGAGACCAAGCGCGCGCTCGATGAATTCGACGTTATCGGCTTCTCGCTTCTATACGAGATGTGTTACACGAACATCCTCACCATGCTCGAGCTTTCGGGCATACCGCTCAGATCAAGCGAGCGCGGCGAGGACGATCCGCTGATAGTTGCGGGCGGCCCCTGCGTTTGCAATCCTGAGCCCATCGCCGATATAATCGATGTTTTCTTCTTCGGCGACGGCGAGGAAGTCGTGAACGACTTTATGGACGTTTACGCCGAAGCAAGAAAAAATGGCGCGAATAAGCACGAAACACTCGTTTCTTTAAGCCGCATCCCCGGCATATACGTGCCCGCGTTCTACCGCCCCGAATACGAAAACGGGCAGTTCGCAAGGCTTGTTAAAACCGAGCCCGCCGCGCCCGACACGATCGAGCGGCGCATAGTTCGCGATCTTGATAAGGCGGAGTTCACCGGCGATCTCGTTGTGCCCTATATGAGCATAGTTCACGACCGCATCGCGCTCGAGCTCTTCCGCGGTTGCACGCGCGGCTGCCGCTTCTGCCAGGCGGGCTTCATCTACCGCCCGATCCGCGAAAGGCGCATGAAAACGCTTATCGATTACTGCGACGGTCAGCTTAAAAGCACGGGGCACGACGAGGTTTCCCTCTTCTCGCTCTCGAGCGGCGATTACACCGAGATCCACGAGATGGTTCCCGCGGTGCTCGACCGCTACACGAAGGACCGCATCTCGGTCTCCTTCCCCTCCCTGCGCATCGATTCGTTTTTGAAGGACGATCTTGAGAAGATGCAGGGCGTTCGCAAAACGGGCCTCACCTTTGCGCCCGAGGCGGGCACCCAGCGCATGAGGGACGTTATAAACAAGGGCGTTTGCGAGGAGGACCTTCTTCGCACCGTCAAGGACGCGTTCGAGGCGGGCTGGCAGGGCGTTAAGCTCTATTTCATGATAGGTCTGCCCGGCGAAACGGATGAGGATATTCTCGGGATAGCCGAGCTTGCAAGGAAGGTCAGCCGCGAATTCTACTCCATGCCCAAGGATAAGCGCGGCAAGGGACTAAGATGCACCGTTTCCGCATCCACCTTCGTTCCCAAGCCGTTCACGCCGTTCCAATGGGAGCCGCAGATCACCGTGGACGAGGTTTTAAGAAGGCAGGCGCTGCTTCGTCAAGCATTGAAGGGCATTCGCGGCGTTGAGTTCAACTGCCATTTCTCTGAAACCAGCCGCCTTGAGGCCTGCTATGCGCGCGGAGACCGAAGGCTTGCCGAGGTAATGATCGGCGCGTATAAGCGCGGCGCGAGGTTCGATTCGTGGGACGAGCATTTTAAGAAGGAAGCATGGGATGAGGCCTATGCCGAGCAGGGCTTGAGCGTGGATATGTTTGCAAACCGCGTTATCTCGCTCGACGAGCCTCTCGCATGGGCACACATGGACGCGCTCGTTACGCAGGGATACCTTAAAAAGGAGCATGAACGCGCCTTCGAGGGCATCGTCACCCCCGACTGCCGCGAAAAATGCAACGGCTGCTTCGGCAAAAAATGCACAACGCATTGCGAGATGCACAAGGCAAGGGAGGAAGCAAAATGAGGATGATAGCCGCGTTTTCCAAGCTTGAGCCCGTTAAATTCGTTTCGCATCTGGATATGCAGCGGCTCTTTCAGCGCGCATTCAGAAGAGCCGAGCTGCCGCTTGCTTATTCCAAGGGCTTCAACCCCCACCCGCTTTTATCGTTTGCAACCGCGATATCGGTCGGCTTCACTTCGGGCGGCGAGTATTTCGACGTTATGCTGACTGAACCCGTTTCGCCCGAGGAATTCACAGAGCGTGTGAACGCCGTGCTTCCAGAAGGCGTTAGGATAACGAGCGCGGTCGATGCGGGCGAATTCAAGGCTTCGCTCACAACGCTGATGCAAAGCGCCGAATACGAAGCGCGGCTGAGCTTCGCCGAGCCCGTGGAAAAAGCCGCTTTTGGAGAGGCGATATCCTCGCTTCTTGGCGGAGAAATAATCGTAGATAAAAAGACCAAGGGCGGCATAAAGCCCGTTGACATTCGCCCGATGCTTATCTCAATGGAGCTTGCCGAATTCTCCGAAACTTCGGCGAAGCTTGCGATAAAAGGTGCATTGACCGCCGAGGGCGGGCTTCCGCTGGAGCTGCTTTTCGGCGCGCTCGAAGCAAAGCTCGGCACATCGTTTTCCCGCCTCGTTCACCGAGAAAGAATCGAAATGGACTGGTCAGATCTTAAAAAATGAATGATTTTACCGAAAAAACCGATAAGCGGATAGTGATCGACTCAAATCCCTACCGCACCCGCGCCGTGCTCGTTGAAAACGGGAAGGTGATCGAGATCTGCTCCGAGCAGCAGAGCCGCGAAAGCCTGCTCGGAAGCATCTACCGCGGGCGCGTATGCTCCGTTCTGCCGGGCATGAGCGCGGCATTCATCGATATCGGCGCGGAGAAGAACGCTTTTTTCAGCATAGCCGATATGGACTCCCCCGCCGCTCCCGGCGCGGATATAGTGCAAGGCGGCAAGGGCGCGCCCGATATGCGCAGCGGGGCAGGAAAAAAGCCCCGGAACGCGCTCAAGGTCGGTCAGGAAATAATGGTTCAGGTCGTCAAGGATGCGCAGGGCAGCAAGGCGGCAAGGGTCAGCACGCGCATATCGCTCTCGGGGCATCTGATCGTTATGTTCCCCGATTCGGAGCTTATCGGCATAAGCAAGCATATCACGGCGGATGAGGATAGGGAACGGCTCAGAACGCTCATCGCCGAAAACAAGGGCGAGGGCTTCGGCGTTATCGTTCGCACCGCCGCCGCTGCAAGGCCGAACGAGGACATTATTTCGGAGCTTGAGCAGCTCAAGGCAAGGTGGAGCGGCATTCAAAACGCCTTTAAGATCAGCGCGGCTCCCAAATGCCTTTTCAGCGAAGACGGGCTCGTTGAGAGAACGCTGCGCGACCTTTTCAGGCCGGACGTTTCGCGCGTAACGGTCAACGACAGGGAGCGCTACCTATCCATACTCGCGCTTGCAAACGAGCTTGAGCCGGGCGCAGCCGAGAAGGTGCATTTCGCCGAGAATGCGCCAGACCTTTTCGAGCAGCTCGGAATAGAGAAGCAGATCGACGAGGCGCTGTCAAGGCGGGTTTGGCTCAAGAGCGGCGCATACATAGTGCTCGATCAAACCGAGGCGCTTTTGAGCATAGACGTGAACTCGGGCAAGAATATCGGCCGAAGCGACCTTCGCGCAACGGCGCTCGCCACCAACTGCGAGGCGGCCAAGGAGATCGCGCGGCAGCTTCGGCTTCGCAACATCGGCGGCATAGTTATAATCGATTTTATCGACCTTGAGAGCCCCGAGGATAAGCAGACCGTTGTCAAAACGCTTAAGGAGGCGCTTGAAAGCGACCGCACCACCGCGCTTGTGCACGGCATGACCACGCTTGGCCTTGTTGAAGTAACGCGCAAAAAGCTGCGCGAAAACCTCTCCTCCTCCATGCAGCGGGAATGCTTCCTCTGCGGCGGCAGCGGCAGGCTCTGCACCCCCGAGACCGTTGCCCTTCGCATTCGCGCCCGCGCACTCGCCCGCCTCTTTGATTCAGGCGCGAATCGCATCTCCATCAGCGCGCATCCGTCCGTTATCGCGCTTATAAAAAAGCATCTCAACGAGGAAAAGCTGCGAAACGGCTTTGAGCAGGTTGAGGTCGTGTTGAACGAGCTTCGAGGCTCCGCACCCGATGAATTCGAGGTGCGGCTTATGGAAAACCGGTAAACGGTAAAAAGTGAATAGTGAATAGTTGAGGAAGAAATTCCTGCGGAATTTCTCAGGATTTTCTTTTGATCGTGTAAAGTAAAATATAATTTAAGAAAGGGTTCTGTAAGTGACAGTTAAAAAGAAAGGGTTTGCTATCGTTTTGCGCATTTTTCTTATAATTCTCGGCAGCGCGCTCGTTTTGGAAGGTTTGGCCGCCTCCACGCTGCAAAGATTAAATCTTGGCGTACTGATGCCGATTATCATCGGCGCTCCGCTTGTGCTTCTCGGCATTTTTTATGCGCCCATTTCGCGCTTTTGCGCCGCATCCGCTTTCGGCAAAATTCTGAAATGGGGCTTTATCGCTGCATACGCGCTGTTTACGCTTCTTTTCGCAACCACCACCGCTCTCATCTTGAAGAATTCGGCTCTGCCCAAGGATAAAAAGGCGGATGCCGTGATAGTTCTTGGTGCTGCGGTGCGCGGAGGCGTTCCCACGGTCCAGCTTGCGTTTCGCCTTGAGCGAGCGCTCGAATACTACCGCGAAAACCCGGATATTCTTCTCGTTGTAAGCGGCGGTCAGGGGCATGACGAAGCCTATCCCGAGGCGGAGGTCATGAAAAAATGGCTCGTTTCCCACGGCATTCCCGAAGAAAGCATAATCGAGGAGGCGCAAGCCACCAGCACCGAGGAAAATTTCCTTTTTTCAAAAGCGCTTATCGATGCGGCTTTGGGCGGCACGGATCATGAGATCGCGTTCGTTACCAACCGCTTTCACGTTTTCCGTTCGGAGCGGATAGCAAAAAAGCTCGGCATAGATGCCTTCGGCATCGCCGCAAAGGAGTTCAAGCCGATCATTCTAAACGACTTTATGCGCGAATGCGCCGCCATTGTGCAGTATTTTTTGAGCGGTAAGCTGTAGCAACGGCGCTTCATTTGCAAAATGCCTCAATTTACTTCGGTATATTTGATTTTTTCCTTTCAATGAGGTATAATGAAATTTGCTTTTATCAAGCTTAAGGGGACGAAGCCATGAATGACCGCACAAAGCCCGAGCATTCCGAAAAACCGAAGGAAAAGCCCGGCATACTGAAAAAAATCATAATCAAGCAAAAGGAAGGCACCCTCGGCGAAACCATCAGGGATTGGCGGTGGATATTTCAGTACACAAAGAAATACCGCTGGTACGTCGTGGTGCAGACCATATTCGGCGTTATCGGCTCAACGATGGGTCTTTTATCCTCCATCCTCAGCAAATACACGGTCGATATCGTCACCGGCAAAAAAACCGATTATGTCGTATTCATTGCGGTATCCATGGTCGTCAGCGCTATACTCGGCATGCTGTTTTCAAGCATCCAGTCCAGGATATCCACCAAGATCAGCCTGCGCGTTTTCAATGATATCCGCGCCGAGGTATACGAAAAGCTGCTCGACGGCGAATGGCAGCATGTGCGCGGCTATCAAACGGGTGATATAATAAACCGACTCAACAACGACACCAATCGAATAGCAAGCATCGCCATAAGCTGGATACCTTCCGTTATCGTAACGTTTTATTCCTTCATTTCGTCATTCGTTGCGATGCTGTACTACAACGCAAGCGTTGCGTTGATCGCGCTGCTCGGCGCGCCTCTGCTTGCCGGTGCAAGCAGCATCCTGCTGAAAAAATCACGCTATTACAATCGCTTAGTGTTTGAAAAGCAGAGCAGCATTCTGAACTTTGAATCCGAAACCTTCCATAACTACGACACCGTAAAGAGCCTTGGAGCGACCGGAGCCTTTTCCAAGCTTTTTGTAAACAGGCAGGAGGAGCATAAGGCGGCTTCGCTCGATGCAAATTTGTTCTCCATCCGTTCCAAGATATTTCTCTCCGTCGTGGGGCATCTCGTTTCCTATGCGGCGTTTGGCTACTGCCTGTTTCTGCTTTGGTCAAACCAGATAACCTACGGCACGATGACCTTCTTCCTTAACCAAAGATCGAAGGTCACCAGCGGCTTCAATTCGCTTCTTGGCATACTCCCCCAGATGGTGCAGAGCGCCGTTTCCGCAAAGCGTGTGCGCGAATTCTTCCTGATCCCCTCGGAGAAGCACTATCTCTCCGAGCGCGAGCTTACCGAGCTCACAAGGCCCCCCGTTACGGTTCGTCTCAGCAGCGTGGACTTCGGCTATGACGACGGAAAAACCGTCCTCATCTCCGCCGACTTTTTGGCGCAGCCCGGCGAGATAATCGCCGTTATCGGCGCAAGCGGTCAGGGCAAGACCACGCTGTTAAGGCTGCTTTTGAGCCTTGTTTCCCCGCAAAAGGGCAAGGCTGAATTCATCGATTCAAAGGGCTATGCGCATGTACTCGAAGCGGATCACCGCAGGCTGTTTTCCTACGTTCCGCAGGGCAATACCATGGTTTCCGGCACGATAGCCGACAACCTTCGCGTTACAAACGAGAATGCCACCGAGGAGCAGATGATGCATGCCCTTGAATGCGCCTGCGCAACGGAATTCGTTGAAAAAAAGGGCGGGCTTGAAGGCATGATCGGCGAAAGAGGGCACGGCATCAGCGAGGGTCAGGCTCAGCGTATAGCCATAGCGCGCGCGATCCTGCGCGATGCGCCCATACTGATGCTCGATGAGGCCACCAGCAGCCTCGATGCCGATACCGAGCAGAAGATAATAAACAACATTATTACGCGCAATCCGAACAAGACCTGCATCATTTCCACGCACCGCACCAGCGCGCTTGCGCTTGCCGATCGGATCTACCGCGTTTCGGATGAGAGAATAAGCATCGTGTCCCTCGATGAGGTCTAATGACATAGCGGAGGCATAAGCAGCTAAATTTAAAATGAAATGCACAAATATAAAAATGATGAATATTATTAAAAAAGGAGCGGCCGCGCTGGCCGCTTCTTCGGCGGCGCTCGCGCTTTTTCTAACTGCCGCGTGCTCCGGCGATAATCCCGTAAAGCCCGGCAATATAGTGGAGGTGGACTCCCCCGCTCCGGGCGCAAGCCCGTTCTCCCCTTCCGCCGCGCCCACCGCCGCGCCCACACCTGCGCTCTATTCCCATGCCGCTTATTTCAATAATTCGGACATCGGCCGCGGGCAGTACGTGCTTGTGAACTACAACCATTTGTACGCGCACACCGGCGATGCGGAGAAGCTGGTTAAGCCAGTTAAAAAATCGAAGGAGCTTCTGCTCGCCAAATCCGATCTTGCACTGCTTAATGAGGTGAACTCCGCGCTGCAAGCCTTTGCCGAGGGCTTCTATGAGGCCACTGGCGGCGATCGGCTGCTCGTTACGAGCGCGTTCCGCACCGAGCAGTATCAGCGCGAGCTTTACGACGACTACGTCAATCAGCACGGCGAGGAGATGGCGCGCATCTACGTTGCCGATCCCGGCGCGAGCGAGCATCACACCGGCCTCGCCGTCGATCTTTCCACCATGAGCAAGGACGGCCTGCGCATCCCGCTGATCGAGCATGAAAAATTCGATTGGGTGACCTCGCATTGCGCCGACTACGGCTTCATACTTCGCTATCCCGTCGGCTCCGAGCAGACCACCCGCGTTGCCTACGAGCCCTGGCATTTCCGCTATCTCGGCAGCGCTCACGCCCATGCCGTGAACGCGCTCGATATGGTCTATGAGGAGTATATCGAGCATCTCAAGGTCTACACCGTTGAGAGCGGCATGCTTCACCTTGATATCACCGAAGGCGGCGCCGAGGTTTCGGTCGCAAGCATCGATGCTCTGCCCGATTCGGGCTATATCATCTACTTCGTTCCCGCGTCCGAAAACGATGAGACCGCGATCCCCGTGCCGATCGGCTGCGAGCTTTACGAGGTTTCGGGCAACAACGAGGACGGCTTCATAGTGACCGTTTCTCTCGGCTGAGCGAGAACGCGGACTATCCGGCTTTTTCCGTATTTTTTTGTATTGCCAAATGATCGCTTTGAAGGGATCGAAAAAGGATATCTTTGAAACCATGCCCGTGCGCCGCGCCGTGCTTGCTCAGATACTTCCCGCGATAGCAAGCCAGCTCGTCGCACTTCTGTATTCGCTTGCGGACACCTATTTCGTCGGCAGGCTGGACGATCCCGATCAAACCGCCGCCGTCACCGTTGCCGGTGCGGTATTCCTGCTTCTGACCGCGCTTTCAAACCTTTTCGGCATCGGCGGCGCGAGCCTCGTTTCGCGAAAGCTCGGCCTGAAAAAAGAGGCCGAAGCCGCGCAGGTCTCCGCGTTCTGCTTTTGGTACGGCGCGCTATCTGCGGTCGTTTTCGGGCTTGCCGTCGGCATCTTCAGCGAACCGATACTCAGGCTCGCGGGCGCGAAACAGGCCTCGCTTGAATACGCCAAGGGGTATCTGTTTTACTCCGTTGCGCTCGGCGCTCTGCCCACCGTGGCCACAACGCTGCTCGCGAATCTCGTTCGCGCCGAGGGTGCTTCG
This sequence comes from uncultured Eubacteriales bacterium, assembly GCA_902794055.1. Classification (GTDB taxonomy): domain Bacteria; phylum Bacillota; class Clostridia; order Christensenellales; family CAG-138; genus PeH17. The sequence continues at coordinate 19,314 of CADBGC010000016.1, forward strand.
CTCGCGGCAAGCATCGGCGTTATGCTCGGCTGCTTCATCAATATCGCACTCGACCCCGTGTTCGTTCTGCCCTTCGGTCTCAACATGGGCGCGGCAGGCGCGGGCGCGGCAACGGCAATATCCAACGTGGCGGGAATGCTGTATTTCATAGTCCGTATCGGCGTTTCAAGGAGGGCTCGCCGCTCCGTGCTCTCGCTTGAGCCGAAGCTTCTGCGTTTTGCGGGAAGCCACGCCAAGGAGGTTCTGAAGATCGGCCTTCCGAGCGCACTTCAATATGCGCTTACCGTTGTGGCGGTTTCTGTTCAGCTCAGCTTCGTTTCAAAATACGGAAGCTCCGCAGTTGCCGCTCTCGGAATAACCAAAAAGCTCGATCAGCTCCCGCTCTTCTTCTCCATCGGCGTTGCAAACGGGCTTCTGCCCCTGATAGGTTACAACTACTCGGCAGGAAATTTCGAGCGCACCGAAAAAGCGTTTCGCTTCGGCTCGGCGATCTCCCTCGGCTTTGCGCTCGCTTGCGTTATCGTTTACGAGCTTCTCGCGCCCTCGCTCGCCGCGCTTTTCATCAAGGACGGGCAAACGGTCGAATACGCCGCTTCCTTCCTTCGCAGAATGGTTATCGCGATGCCGTTCATGAGCATCTGCTACCCGATGATAACCAAGTTTCAGGCGATGGGCAAGGCAAAAGAATCGCTGACGGTATCGCTGATGCGCAAGGGCGTTTTGGATATTCCGCTATACTTTGCGCTGGATGCCGCAAAGCCCCTTTACGGCTGCATGTGGGTGCAGCCCATCGTGGATAGCGTTTCGCTCGCCGCCGCCATAGCCTTGAACAGCAGGATAGTGAATGCGGATAAGCGCAAAGCCGCGCAAGGCGGCGAAGCCGAGAATCAAGAATAAAAAATGCCGCGCTCGGCATTTTACCCCAACTATTCATCATTCAATCTTCACCAAACCCCAAACCCCACGGAGGAATACCTATGAAAACACTTACCGTGATACCGCTCGGAACGCCCGGCACAATATCCAAATCCAATATCGATGCGCTTTTAAAAAATCAGAGGCTCATTTTCCAAACCCTTGAGCATCCCTGTGCCAAAGCCGCGCTCACTCTTTGCGGCCTTGATGCGGCAAGCGTTGTTTCATTCGATGAATATTACAACGAAAGCTTCGATTTTGATGAGCTGAACGAGCGCATAGCTTCGGAGCTTGCAAGCGCTTTCGACGAAGCCGGCATTGAGACCGTCGGCTTTGCCGTGCTCGGACGCGGCGTTGGCGCCGATCTTATACGCCAAATTCATACTCACTTGCCCGAAAAACACGCGGCGCTCAGGCTACTCCCCTCCTGCGGCTTTGCCGAGGCAGCGCTTGCTTCGGCGTTCGCTGCGGGTCTTCCCTATTTTTCGGATTTCGACCTTCGCACGGCGCAGTCGCTGAAGATCACCGATCCGGAGCAGCCCCTCGTTATCGAGGAATGTGACACGCTTTTGAGAGCGGGCGAAGTGAAGCTCATGCTCTCGGAGTATTATCCCGATGATTTCATACTGTATCTTGCCAATATGAACGATGCGGGCGAATACGAAGCTAAAATGCTGCCCGTGTATATGCTCGATCATGCCGAAAACGCGGCTCTTTACGGCGCGGCAACGGTCGTTATCGTGCCGCCCTGCGAATTGGCTCGGAGCACGCGCCACGGCTTTGATGCGCTTATGGACGTTATGCACCGCCTGCGCGCGCCAGGCGGCTGCCCGTGGGATGCGGAGCAGACCCATTCGAGCCTGCGCTCCTCGCTCATCGAGGAAAGCTACGAGGTGCTGGATGCTATCGACCGCGATGACATGACGGCGCTTGAAGAGGAGCTCGGCGACCTGCTGCTTCAGGTGGTTTTCCACGCCGTTATCGAGGAGGAAAGAAGCGAATTCACTATGCGCGACGTTGTAACGGGAATAGTGAACAAGCTCATCTACCGCCATCCACACGTGTTCGGCGACGTTTCTGTGGATTCGAGCGACGAGGTGCTCTACAACTGGGAAAACCTGAAAAAGAAGGAGAAGCATCAGGACACCGTTGCGGATGCGATGCGCTCCGTGCCCGCCGCATTCCCCGCGCTGATGCGCAGCTATAAGATCCAGAAGAAGGCGGCGCACGTCGGCTTCGACTGGTCAAGCGCGAAGCAGGCGCTTCCGAAGGTTACCGAGGAAGCCGACGAGGTGCTCGAAGCGATCGACTCTGGCAGCCCCGATCAAGCCGCCGAGGAGGTGGGCGATCTGCTGTTTGCATGCGTCAACGTGGCGCGGCTTTTGAAGATCGACCCCGAGCTTGCTCTCAATGCGGCTGCCGATAAATTCATGCGCAGATTTATCAGTATGGAACAGCTGATTTTAAGCGACGGCCTCGATTTGGGCGCTATGACACTCGAAGAAATGGACCGTTACTGGGAAAAGGTCAAAAAAACTGTATAAAATTCATTAAAATCAGCAAAATATACTAAATAACTATTGATTTTTTGCCTATTTACCGCTAAAATGATTAGCGTTGCATTTGGGCGATAGAAAAGCTCGGCGCGCATTCGGATTTTCCGCATGAGCGTGTCGGCCGCGCAAATAATAATCTAAGATACTATTTATATATGGAGGAATCTAACATGAACAAGGCTCAGCTCATTGGCGCTCTTGTAAACAACGCAAAACTTTCCCGCAGGGATGCCGACGTTGCCGTCAACACTATCTTCGACATCATCGTCGATCAGCTCCGTCAGGGCGAAAAGGTCCAGATCGTTGGCTTCGGCTGCTTCGACGTTCGCGAGCGCCCCGCCCGCAAAGGCCGCAACCCCATGACCGGTGAGTCCATCGATATCGAGGCAACCCGTTCCGTAGCTTTCAAGCCCGGCAAGTCCCTCAAGGATGCCATGGAGCAGAAATAAGTTCTTTAAACATAGGGTTACCCCTTAAACCGCGCGGCCTCGGCCGTGCGGTTTTTTGTCCGTTCAGCTTGCCCATTAAACGCTGTTCACGGCCATTCCGTATCGTCAAACCAGAGAGGCGTTTCATTATACAGCGAGTTGAGCTTTGATGCATAGTTCTTCTCGAATTCATCTAACACCGAAAACGCATAAGAAAGCCAAGCATCCAGCTCCTGCTGATTCTCCGGCGTTTCCATGACCGAAGCAAGCCGATGCTTAAAGCCGGGTCCTGAGAAGCTTAAGAATAATCTCGTGTCGCCATGGGAGGGGCCGCTCGTGAGATCAAGCTTTAGGAAATGCCCACGCGGAAGGCGTTTTTTCAGCTCATATAAACCCTGCGGCTTATACTTGTATGAATAGCCCGAACGCTTCGCCAGCTTTTTCAGCAGCGGAGCTATATTGTATTCGGGCATCGAAAGCGTCTGCCGCTCCTTTGATGGAAGCCGCTTTTCAAGATAGCTTCGGCACTCCGCGATCAGCGGCTCCGCCTGCTTTTTCAGCCGCTCTATCTCCGATTTTTCTTCATCGCTCAAAAATACCCTGAGCCGATCGCGGCATTTCGCTGTCGGCAGCAATTCCTTCATCACGCGTATATAGGGCGTGGGATCATACAGCTCTCCGTCATGCAATATGTCTATCGAAAGCTCCAAGCCAACGTCGCCCAAAGCATCCCTACGTATACGGATACCCGAGCCGTAGATCTGATGCTCGAGCGCCGCATCATCGCTCACAAGGAACAGATTTTGATTGAGGCTCGATCTGTCCCTGATGAAAGGGATACTCTTTCCAAAGAAATCCACGTCATAATAGAAAAAGCTTGTATTCATCATTCCGTAGGTGCGCTCGTATCGTTTGAAAAACGGTGCGATATCATCTTCGGTGCAGTCCGTTTCCTCCACAGCGTTTGACACAAGCATTCTGCTCAACATGGGAGTTTCTTCGGTTGAAGGTATCCTTTTAAGGCTTCCGAGCTTCGGACAATCCTTGAGAGCGCGCTCGATCGGAGCTTTATATGCTCCCGAAAACAGTTTTTGATAACGCGGTTCCAGCAGCATTCGCTCCGCTAACTTGCCATGCCCTTCGGCTTCAAGCCTTTTAAGGTTCATGCGCGCATCCGCTATTTCGTCCAAATTTTCAAGGCAGTAAATAAACCGACCCGAGGTAAGCCCCAAACTGTCCAAATATCTATGCACGATACTCGGAAGCTCGGAAAACTTCGGCGATTTTTTCACTTCAAAATAAAGTATTCTTATTGCTCTCATAGTGCCTCCCGAAAATTTGTTTCTTACAATCCTATTATACCATGCGACGCCGTGATGCACAATATTCGCAGCTTTTGCCCTCATAATATTGGATTTCCGTTACTAAATTTTTGACATTTTTGTGAAACACCTTGATTTTTTTTGAAAACATGATAGAATGATTACAGTCGGGCGCATAAGCGCCACGTAAGAATTATTTTTATCAGGAGGTACTTATAATGGCTTATAAGATCACTGACGCTTGCATCGCATGCGGCGCTTGCGCTGCAGAATGTCCCGTAAACGCTATCGCCGAGGGCGACGGCAAGTTCGAGATCAATCCCGACGAGTGCATCGAGTGCGGCGCCTGCGCCGGCGTATGCCCCGTTGAGGCTCCCGTTCAGGGCTAATCAAAATCGAACAAGCGGCGGGAAGGCTTCGGCCTTCCCGCTTTTGTTTTCTCTGCGCTCTTTTCCGCTTGTCTATATTCTGATTTTATTCCGTTTTTCAGCTTTTAACCTATTGATTTTCACGAAAAAAGCATGTATAATGCCTTTTGTGTTCGTTTTTGGCGAACAGATTATTTTTTGGAGGATATGTACCAAAATGAAAAGATTCATCGCACTCCTTCTGACACTCGCGCTTGCGCTCGGCGCCGCTTCAATGCTCGCCTGCAGCGATAAGAATCAGGGCACTGCCACTCCCGCTCCCGATCAGAGCGCCAAT
>CADBGC010000017.1 GCA_902794055.1 uncultured Eubacteriales bacterium
ATAACCAATGCCTCGCAGATAATGATGTACGGCTCCCAAAGCCAGCAGAAGCTCTCCCAGTTCTCCGAAAGCGCCTTGAGCGCCGTTCGCACCAAGGATCTTGGCGAAACCGGCGTTATGATAGCCGATCTTATCGGCGAGCTCAAGGGATTCAGCTCCGAGGAGGATAAAAAGGGTCTGCTCGGCCTCTTCAAGAAGAAGGCTGCCCAGATCGAGGCGCTCAAGCTTCGCTACGATAAAGCCGAGGTAAACGTTGAGCGCATCGCCGCCAAGCTCGACGAGCATCAGGTCGTGCTTCTCAAGGATATTGCCATGCTCGACGACATGTATCAGCGCAACCTTGATTATTTCAAGGAGCTTTCGATGTATATCCTCGCCGGCAAGAAAAAGCTTGAAACGGAGCGCGCCACCACGCTTCCCGAGCTTCTCAAGAAGGCGGAGGAGACCAAGCTTCCCGAGGATGCGCAGAAGGCGCGCGATTTCGCTGATATGTGCACCCGCTTTGAAAAGAAGATCTACGACCTGGAGCTGACGAGGAATATCAGCCTTCAGATGGCGCCGCAGATTCGCCTTATCCAGAACAACGACACCATGATGGCGGAGAAGATCCAAACCTCCATCATGAACACCATTCCCCTTTGGAAGAGCCAAATGGTGCTCTCGCTCGGCCTTGCCCATGCGCAGGAGGCCATCGCGGCGCAGCACGCCGTTACCGATATGACGAACGAACTTCTTAAAAAGAACGCCGAAGCGCTCCACACCGCCACCGTCGCCGCCGCCAAGGAGAGCGAGAGGGGCATCGTGGATATCGAGACCCTGACTGAGACCAACCAGAAGCTCATCACCACGATGGACGAGGTTCTCCAGATCCAGCAGGAAGGCCACACCAAGCGCATCGCCGCCGAAGCCGAGCTCTCCAGGATCGAGGACGAGCTCAAGAGGAAGCTCGTGGAGGTTTCCGGCATCCGCCCGCAGCAGTGAACCGATACGGCGCATAAACCGTTATGACGAAGAAAGTTTCAATAAACCGTCCATGCCCCGAAAAGGGGCATGGACGAAACGAAAAAAGCCCCAAACTCGGATAAAAGGAGGGTATAAGGAATGAAGAAGTTGTCCGAATCAAGAACGCTCGCGCTCGTTGTGCTCGTTATACTTGCGCTGCTTGCCGTGCCGCTTTTCGGCGGACTCGGCCTTAAAACCGCGCAGAGCAGAGCGGCGAAGGCGTTTGCCGCAATCGCATGCAATACGGATCAGCACGGCAACGATCTTTTTTCCGATGCCGACAGGCTGATCGCCGCGGCAAGCTCCATGCTTGAGGTTGGCAAGGTCTCCGCGGGCGAAGAGCACGTGAAAAAGCTTGAAGCAGCGATAAAGGCCTGCAAATCAGAGAAAAATGCCGTTGCCAAATATGATAAAAGCGATGCGCTGTGCAATGTAGCGAAGAGCTTTTTCAACAGCATCGGCTCCGGTGAAGCGGACGGCGCACAGATGTACTATACCGAGGTCGATTCGCTGCAATCACAGATTCGCAGAGCCTATCGCGCCGAATACACCGATTATCTGAACACCTGCGCCGAGCTGACCGCCTCATGGCCGGCAAGCTCCATAGCAAAGCTTTGGAATATCGGGGGGTGAGAACATGAGATCGCATCTCAAGCTCATCGCCTTCATCGCCGCGATAATCTTCGCGCTTTCCCTGACGGCGATACCCATAAGCGCGGTGGTTTCGCCGAATGGCAGCTGTATCAACGATGAAGCGGACGTTTTGAGCGAAAAAACGAAGGACTATATCACCGAAAGAAACTATAACCTTGAGGCGAATTGCAGCGGTGCGCAGATCTGCGTTGTAACCATTCGCTCCTCGGGGCGCGAGAGCATCGAAAGCTACGCTTCCGCGCTCTTTGAAAAATGGCAGATCGGCAGAAGCGGCGAGGACAATGGCGTTCTGCTGCTTATGGCGATAGAGGATAAGGATTATTACATCCTCACGGGCACGGGGCTGACCACCGCCTTCACCACCAAGACCGTTTCGGATATAATCAGAAACAACCTCGAGCCATTCTTCGGCGCAGAAGATTACGACGGCGCGGCTAAGGCAACCTTCAGCAAGCTGAACGAGGTCGTGTGCCGTTTCTACGGCGCAGATCCCTCGGGCTACGCGGGCGGAAACGGCTTCACCGGCGGCGGCTCCGGCAGACACGGCAAGGGCTCCGGCTTTGGCTCCTGCTCCGGCTGGAAGGATGACGGCTTCGGCATATCCTGCAATTCCTGCGGCGGTGCGCTGCTTCTCGGCTGCGTTGGCTGTATCGGCTACGAGCTGTTCTCTTCAATGGGGGATTAAGCGATGAAAACAAGAATTAAACTGATAGCTCTGATAACGGCGATAATTATTGCGCTGGCGTTTCCCATGGCGAGCGCGCTTGCTGTGGTCTCGCCGGACGGCAGCTATTGCGTGGATAAGGTCGGCGTTATCTCAAACGAAACCAAAACCTATATCTACGAGCGTAATAAAAACCTTGAGCAGAACTGCCGCGGCGCACAGATGTGCGTTGTGGTGCTCGACACCATAAACGGCAAGAATATTGAGAACTACGCCTACGACGTGTTCACCTCTTGGAAGATCGGCAGAAGCGGCGAGGATAACGGCGTTCTTATCCTCATTCTGACGGGCGACGACAACTATTGGATCATGCCCGGCACGGGGCTTGAAAAGGAGGTTCTCACGGGCGCAATGCTCTCAAGCACCATCAACGCCTACTGCGAACCGAGCTTTGCCGCGAAGGACTACGACACTGCGGTTAGAAAAACCTTTGAGCGCATAAATGAGGAGATCTGCTCCTACTATCGCGCCAATCCCGAGGGCGCTGCCGATATGAGCCAGGTTCAAAACGAGGGCTTCGTTGGCGGCGGCTCCGGCAGCGGCGCATCAAGCTACAATAACTCGAACTACACCCCTGTGGCTTCGAGCTGCAATTCATCCGATTTCTCGGTATTTTCGCGCCCGTCCTGCACCTCCTGCCATGCGCTTCGCGGCTGCGCCTCCTGCGCACTCGCATGCGGAAGCTGCGGCGCTTGCGGAAGCTGCGGCGGCTTCGGCGGACTCATACTTGCGTTCGTTGTTATCTACGTTATTTTGCAGGTTCTCAAATATATCGGCAGGGGCAGCGTAAGCCGTGTAAACCGCGCGGGCGGCGCTTATTATCAAAGACCGCATACCTACAAAACGCATTACTCGGGAAGACCGCACTATACCTCCTATCGCCCGCCGTTTGGGGGAATGGGCTTCTCAAATAGGCGCACGAGCGGAACATCTTCCTCTGGTGCCTCGGGCTCTCGCCCGGGAACGGGCAGCGGAAGAACCTCCGGCTTCTCCGGCTTTACGGGCGGCGGCGGCAGCTCGCGCGGCGGCGGTGCGGGTCGCAGCACCTCGGGCACGAGGAGCGGTTCAACCACGCGCAGCTTCGGCGGCTTCAAGGGCTTCTCCGGCGGCAGCTCGTTTAAGGGCGGCGGAGGCGGCACCCGTGGCGGCGGCGCGGGAAGAACGAAGCATTGATATCTTTTGGAGTGGGCTTCGGCTCGCTCCTTTTTTGAAAAAAAGCGGAGCTTTGGATCATGGAAGGAGTAATATGCGAATGAAAAAAACAGTTTTTGCGGCGCTCTGCCTGCTTATGCTTGCAAGCCTTGCTTTATCAGGCTGCGTGGGAGATAAAGTTCCAAACGAACCCGTGCCGATAATAACCGATCAGCCTCAAGCCTCGGAGGAGCTTCCCGATATCAAAACGGTGCAGGTCGTTTGGCGCGGCTACAGGTGCATCGTTCCCGAAGGCTTTATTACTTTGCTTGAAAGCTCCGCGGCGTATCAAACCCGCCCAAGATCCGAGCAGGAAAGCGAAGGGCTGGATATACTGAGCTATTACATTCCGGGTCAAAGAGGCGAGGATACCATACCCGATCGGGACGAGCTTTCGTCATATTCAAAGAAAGAGGTTTCGGAGGATTTTTCCTGCTATAATGCTTATATCGAGGATGAAAAATACTACGACTGCTTTGCGGAGCTGTATAACGAGGGCGGCAGGCGGCTGGTGCTGTGGGGCATGGCTTCAACGGAAAACGGCGTGCGTATCTTTGAAAGGATAGCGGCGCTTGCGGCGGGGAGCGATATTATTGCGGAGCCGTCGGAGATAACCGATCTTGAGGTCACGCGGCTGGAACTGCCGGGGGCATTTATCTACGGCGTGGAGGGCATAGCCTATATGCAGACGGATGATGCCGACATAAGCCTCGATCCCGACGATTATGAGCTTGTGGGAAGCTCTAAGGACGGGATAACCGTTTATAAGCATAAAACGAATAGGAATATTGTGCTGATAGACGATCCGATGCTCGGTAAGCCGATAGCGGCTGAGCGCACCGACTTCCAGTATTGAATCCCGCATCGCTTTGCGGAGCTCAGACTGCGTGCCCGTCAAGCGGAAAACGCTCCTTTTTTGCTCCGCTGTCATGCCCAAAGTATTTCCTTTCCGCTCGTTTTGTGGTATGATATAGCGGAAGAAAAGAAACGGAGTTACGGAGCGGTGGATATGGAAAACAATTCTAAAATAAACCCTATAGAAAAAGATAATATCCTTGCGGGAAACGCGGCTGCGCTGATAGGCAGGAAAGGGGAGAGGGCCTTTGAAAAGGCTGCCGAGGTGCTTCATAAAAAGCATTCGGATGTGAACAAAACCTTCTCACTTTCCTTTTTGCTTACGCTTGCCTGCGTGATCCTTGCCGCGCTTGCCATTCGGCAGTTCATCGCCGAGCCCACGCGCGTGAAGGGCGACTCCATGCAGTACACGCTTTTTCATAAAGAGGGTCTGCTGGTCGAAAAGGTTAGCTATTGGTTCGGCGCGCCCGAGCGTGGGGATATCGTTATCGTTAAGTATCCGAACAGCGCCGATCGCTATGTCAAGCGCATCATCGCGCTCCCGGGCGAAACGATCGAGATAAGGGAGGATCGCTTCGTTTATATCAACGGAGAAAGGCTCGATGAGAGCGCCTACGCGGGCGACTGGTACGGCAAAATCGATCTGCCGATGGAAACGAAGGGCAGTAAAAACGGCAAATACACCGTGCCCGAGGGGCATTACTTCGTGATGGGCGATAACCGCAACGATTCGACCGACAGCCGCCATAAATTGGTCGGCGCAATTCCGGAGGATAAGGTGCTCGGCAGGGTACGCGCCGTGGTTTGGCCGCTTAATAAGATCAGAAGCGCTGATTGACGGCAAGCGCAATTCGCTTGAAGCAGAAAGCATTATAACGCGCCGAATCAAAACGGCGCGTTTTTATGTGTTCCATTTTTCTTTGGTTTGTGGTATAATGCAATTTGAGGTTTTATCGGCATCGGAGGAAATATGCTCGAGGTATTCGGCATTGGCGATCGTGTGCAGATGCGCAAAAAGCATGCCTGCGGCGCAAATGAATGGGAAATAACGCGCACCGGCGCGGATATTCGCATAAAATGCGTGAACTGCGGCCGCAGCGTCATGCTCGACAGGCTGGATTTCATGCGCGCTGCAAAAAAACGCACCTTTATCGCAAGTGAAGCGAAACAGGTCGAGCCGCAATCGAGCAATAGCGCCGAAACCGCCTTAGAATAAGCATAAAATTTAACGGTGAAATATGGAAAACAACGAAATGATAAAAGATAATTACGGTAAAGCTTACGATGACGGAAGGAAAACGGGCGGTCTGCCCGTTATCGACAGAAAAACCGAGGGAGCCTTCGCTAAAGCCGCCGAAACGCTGCATAAAAAGCATACGGAAATAAATCGAACCTTCACTCTGCCTTTCTTTTTGATGCTCGCCTGCGTGGTCGTGGCGGCGTTTGCGCTCAGGCAGTTTATCGCCGAGCCCACGATGGTGGACGGCCCCTCGATGGAGACCACACTTATGGACGGCGAGCGCGTGCTCGTTGAAAAGGTCAGCTATTGGCTGCATGAGCCGAGGCGCGGCGATATCGTTATCGTCAAATATCCCGACAGGTGGGAGCGCTTCGTTAAGCGCATTATCGCCCTCCCCGGCGAGACCATCGAGATAAAGTTGGACGGCTTCGTTTATATAAACGATGAAAGGCTCGATGAAAGTGCATACGCGGGCGATTGGTACGGCAGAATCAGAAAGACGGTTGAGACCGTTGGCAGCGTGGACGGCCGCTACACCGTGCCCGAGGGGCATTACTTCGTTGTTGGCGACAACCGCAACGTTTCGCACGACAGCCGCGATGACGACGTCGGCCCCATCCCCGCCGTGGACGTGCTCGGCAGGGTAAGAGCGGTGGTCTGGCCCATAAATAAGCTTAGGAGCGTGAGCAAATGAATAATCAAGCCTCGGCTATGAGGCCGCGAAGCGGTCAAAAAAGAAATTTCGGCTATAAGCTGCTCGATTGGCTCACGATCGCCGTGATAAGCCTCGGTCTTGCGGCGTTTCTGCTGTTCGTGGTGTTCAGCCCCGTCAAGATAGAGGACACGGGCGTGGGCGGCTTCGATAACGGCGACTTAATCTTTGCGGACAGGTTTTCAAAATACATCGTCGGCTTCGATCGCGGAGATGCGCTCGTTCTTAAAAGGATCACCGTCGGCGGCGATGCGAGCGGCAGAAGGCTCGTTCGCGCGATAGCCTTTGCGGGCGAAAAGGTTACGGTTTCGGAAGGCAAGGTCTACGTAGACGGCGCACTGCTCGATGAAAGCGCATATACCTACGAAATGTACGAGGGCATAAACGAGGAGTTCATAGTGCCCACCGGCAGCGTTTTCGTGCTTCCGGACGACCGAATGATGGTATCCGAGGATATTATTAAGGAGCTCATCGTGGAGCTTCCGCATATACTCGGCGAGGTGCGCTTTATCGCGTATCCGTTCGACAGGGTACAGGCCTTCAAATGATGAGGCCGCGCCGATCGCGCCTTAAAACAACAATTTTGCCAAAGGAAGAAAAATATGGGTATTCTATCGGTTCTGTATATGCTGGCCTTCGCCGCCTGCGGCATCCTTATCGCAAGGGAGGTTTTTTCGCGCGATGACACGGTGAAAAGGCTGACCTTTGGGCTTGCCATCGGGCTTTTGATGCTTATTTGGCTGCCCACGCTGTTTGCGTTCGTTATCAGCTTCAATCTTGCATCGCAGTTTCTTGCGCTCGCTGCGGCGATAGCCATAGCGGGCTTCTTCACGCTTAAATCGCTCAAACGCACGAAAAACGGCGCTTTTGTCTATAAGCGCACGGAGAAAGAAAAGCTCGTGCCGATGCTGCTTACGGTGGTGCCGATAACGCTCATCCTTTTCATTCTTCATTTGAACCACACGATCGTTTCCGCTTCAAACGGCTCTCTGCACGTGGGTCAATGCACCTACGGCGATCTGTGCATGCATCTTGGCTTCATCTCGTCCATAAGCGTTCAGCAGACCTTCCCGCCCGAGTACTCGCTGCTTCCCGGAACGCCGCTCGGCTATCCCTTCCTTTGCGACAGCGTAAGCTCAACCTTCTACACCCTCGGCGCTTCGCTGCGGCTTTCTGCGCTTCTTCCCGCGCTGTATGCCTGCCTGGTCGTAACGCTGGGCGTATACTGCCTTTTCGACACCTGGTTCAAGCGCAATAAGACCTCGGTGATAGCAACCTATATGTTCTTCATCGGCGGCGGTCTCGGCTTTGCCTACATTTTAAACAACAAGCTGCTGCTTGAAGGCGAAGGAGTGGACAGGCTCAAGGACATGATGCAGGGCTTCTATCAGGCTCCCACGAACATCCCCGCTCAGGGACTGCGCTGGGTGAACGCCATCGCCGATATGCTCGTGCCTCAGCGGGCAACTCTCTTCGGCTGGGCGCTGCTGTTTCCTGCGCTGACGATGCTCTACCGCGCCGCCATCGAGAAGGAAAACAGGCTCTTTATCCCGCTCGGGATCTTCGCGGGCGCGATGCCGCTCGTGCATACGCATTCCTTCGTTGCGCTCGGCATCATCTCTGCTTATCTGTTCGTAACCGCCTGCTTCGAGCGCATAGTCGAGCGCAGGCCGGGCGAAAACAGCCGCTTGCTCGTTAAAATGATGGGCGTTTTCCTCGCCATGCTGATACTCGGCGCGCTTCGGATGCTCAAGCTTGCGGAGAACCCCGCGGGCGTTGCGGCGAAGATAACCACCGCCGCCGTGATCGCGATCGGCTGCATAGCGCTTATCATTCTCGCGGTGGAGCTTATCAAGGCAAATAAAAATAAAAAGCCCGCATCGCTTATCGCTCCGCTGATGGCTATGACCGTTGCCGTGAGCGCGATCTCCGCATTTGCTGCGAATAAGAAGTCCGTGCTGTTCGTTCTTGCGCCCCTTGCGGCGCTTGCCGCAACCTTCGCTCTTGCTTGGATGCAGAAGCCGCAAAGCGATGCAGTGCCGGATGAGCACACTTTGAAGAGCGGCCGCAGCCATATTCTGTATTTCATCCTCTTCGGCGTTATCGCCGTTGCGCTCGCTTCTCCGCAGCTCTTCGGCTTCACCTTCAAGCAGTCGGCGGACAGCGCATCCTTCCTGCGCTGGAATTTCAATTGGGACAATGAGAGCGATTCTTGGCTTTGGTTCTACATCAAAAACCTTGGGCTCATCTTCATCCTGATGCCGATCGCGTTCATCCTTATCAAAAAGGAGCATCGCCGCTTCTACGCGGGCTCGCTCGTTATCTGGGCGATCTGCGAGATGCTGCTTTTCCAGCCGAATCCGTACGACAACAACAAGCTGCTGTTTATATGGTTCGCGCTCACCTGCGGCATCGTTTCGGAGCTTATCGCATCAAGGCTTGCCGAAAAAGCCTATAAGGAGGGCGCAGCGCCCGATGCTTCGGGCAGAAGGATCGTGGACACGCAGCGTACCGCCGCAAGGTATCTGCTCTGCGCCTTCGTGCTGACGGCGATCATGCTTTCGGGCGTTATGACGCTCGCAAGGGAATACGTTTCGGGCGACCATTACGACATAACCGCCGATGAAAACGGCAAAAAGCGCCTTGCGCTCGTTGAATCGGGCTATGAGGCGGTGCCGGCAGAGCTTGTTTCCGTGACGGAATGGATCAAGGAAAACACCGAGAAGGATGCCGTGTTCCTAACGCACAACAACCACAACAACGCTGTAGCGATGCTGACCGGCCGCAATATCTTCTGCGGCTCGGGAACCTTCCTGCATTGGCACGGCGTGGACTACGGCTCGAGGCAGAAGCTGATCTCCGGAATGTACTCCGACCCCGCGAATAATCTTCTCAGATATGCCGAGGAATACGGCATAGACTACGTGCTCGTGAGCCAATATGAGCGCGGGAACTACACCGTGGATATGAACTGGCTCAACGCCAATCTTCAGAAGGTGTATTCTAAGGGGAACGTAATGCTGTTCAAAATCGGGCGCTGAGCTTGATATTATTTTGAATTCGTGATAAACTAAATTAATACGGTTTTAAAGCCGCATTTGAAAGGTAGAGCTTTATGAGCGAAACTAATACCTCTGCAAAAAAGAAAAAGGCACAGCTCGAGGAGAATCAAAGCCCCGTTGGCGTTGCAAGGCGCTCGCTTTGGTACATCATTCGGCTGCTTCTCGTTATAACTCTCGTGGTCGCGCTTTGCTATTTTGCGCTTGTGCAGGCGATGTATATGAGCAATATCTATATCATTGTTACCGAGGGCCTTGAGCGCCGCGCCGACTGCATACTCGGAAACAGGTCGTCCACAGAGCTGACCGAGTATTTCACAAAGGACTGGATAATCCGCGATGAAGCCATAGATGGCGGCAAATATGATGCCTTCCGAGTTGATTCCAACGACTACCGCCTAACCATCGAAAAGATGAGCGTTTCCCCCTGGTCGAAGGAGGCCTCGATCCGCGTGCTCGAGCAGGTGGTGAATATCCAGGCCACGCCGTACAACGATTCCAATAAGGACCCCCTGCCCAAGTGGGAGGATTCCAGAATGGATATCCGCCTTGAAAAGATCGACGGCCGCTGGTACATTTCGGTTATCTCGCTGCTTCAGGCGAACCCCGAGATAGAGCCGGGCGCAACGCCGGACTATTCGCAGCTTGAAACGGATATTCCGCATTATTGATGATGAGCGGCTTTAAAGCGTAGTAAGCCGCATATAAGAGGCATTGTATGAAATATCATATTGTTGCAGATTCAAGCTGCGATTTATTCACCCTGCCGGAGTGCTCGCCGGATGCCGATTTTTCGACCGTGCCGTTTTCAATAACCATTGGTGAGAAAACCTTTATTGACGATGAAACAATGTCGGTGTCCATGCTGCTTGATGCAAACGAGCAGCGCGGCGTGTCTGCGCATACGGCTTGTCCCTCGGCCCATGATTGGGTGGAGCGGTTCTCCGTGCCCGGTCCCGTGATCGCATTCACGATATCGAGCGAGCTTTCGGGCAGCTATAACAGCGCCTGCGCTGCGAAGCAGATGATACTTGAAAAGGAACCCGAAAAGCAGATCGCCATTATAGACACAAAGGCGACGGGACCTGAAACCGTTTTGCTGATGCGCAAGGTTTGCAGTTTTATACGCGAGGGGCTTTCGGTAAAGAGCATCGAAAAAAAGCTCGTTGAAGCGGCGGAAAAAACGCATATCCTGTTTGCGCTTGCCTCCTATTGCAATCTTGTTCGTGCAGGCCGAGTGAGCCGATTTGTCGGGTTGATAGCAAGCGGCTTGCATCTTTGGGGCATAGGCATGGGCAGCGATGAAGGCAAAATCGAAATGTGCTGCAAAACACGCGGCAGTCAGAGAATGATCCGCTCCATGGCCGAAGAAATAAAACGGATAGGCCTGAGCGGCAAGGAAGTCGTGATCTCCCATTGCCAAAATCTTGAAGCCGCAATCGGATTGAAGGAAAAGCTTTGTGAGATGGTGCATGACCTCAAGGTGGATATCATTCCGACACGGGGACTCGACAGCTTCTACGCCGAAAGAAACGGCTTGATCGTCGGCTTTTGACGGCTGCTGTAAACGGAATACAAGGAACAATATAAGTAAAAAGCAGAGCCCGCGGGTTCTGCTTTTAAGTTTGCGTTTATTAAAGGATTGCCGAGCATCGGGCGGTCTCAGATCTCGCGTTTATAAAAATACGGGCCGCAGAGATCGCCTTCGTGCGTTTTGATGTAGGTCCAGCTCTCATCGGCCGAGAGCGCGTAACATTCGATAAGTTCGTCAAGCTCCGCGGCGGAAGGGGAATCGTAGCTCGGTTCGTGCTCCCCGTTTTCGGGAAAGGGCTCGTAATAACGCGCACCGCTTTTATCGGCTCTGTCGAACGCTTCCTGCGCCGCATCACCTACAAGGTACGAGCCTTTGGGCTTGAGCTCCCAGGAAAAAACGTGCCAAATATAGTTGCCGTACGATACAACATATTTTTCGATATCCTTTTCCGATATTTCGGAAGCAAAAAGCTTCAGCCAACGCTTCTCAAAATCGCTCAGCTTTCTGCGCATATAATTCTCCTTGATATTAAAAGCAACCTGCCGCGCCTCAAAGAGTTATTATCTTCGCGCGCAGCTTGCCGCCGTCTATCTCGAGCACGGCGCAGGAGGGCTTTGCTCCCGCGCGGGGTCTTGCGGGGCTGCCGGGGTTCAGCACTATTATCCCGTCGCGCTGAACGAGCTGCGGGATATGCGTATGCCCGTAGATGAGCGCGCCGCAGCCAAGCTCTATCGCACGCTGCCTTGCGGCGTAGGTGGTGTACATATCGATCTCGTGCCTATGCCCGTGAACCAGCAAAAGCCTTGCGCCCTCGATCTCGAGCACGCGCTCCACGGGCTGATCCTTTTCAGAGAAGGAGAGCGTGTCGCAATTGCCGCGCACGGCATGAACGGGCTTGCCCGTTTCCTTTGCAATGCGCTCCGCATCGGAAACAACGTCCCCAAGGTGCAGATATCCGTCCACCTCGCCGATGGCACGCAGCGCGGCATCGATGGCGGGGGAAACGCCGTGTGTATCGCTTATAACACCGAATCTGAGCATTTTACTTCGTATTCAGCGCGGCAAGCAGCATCATAAGCGCGTTGCTCCTGTGGCTGACCGCGTTCTTCTTTTCGGAATCTATCTCGGCAAAGCTCTGCTCGAAGGGCGGATAATAGAATAAGGAATCGTAGCCGAAGCCGTTTTCACCGCGCTCCTCGAAAAGAATGCTGCCATGCACCCTTCCGACCGCCTCGGCAATGCTCTTATTGCCTTGAGCGAGCACCATGGCGCAGGCAAAATATGCGCCGCGCTCCTCCGCGGGAACGCCTGAAAGCTCCTCGAGCAGCTTTTTGCGGTTCATGGCATCGTCGTGCCCTTCGCCAGCGTATCTTGCGGAGTATACGCCCGGAGCACCGCCGAGCGCATCCACGCACAGCCCGGAATCATCGGCAAGCACCGCATCGCCGGGAAGCAGCGCAGCCGCTTCAAGCGCCTTCTTGCGGGCGTTTCCGAGGAAGCTGTCCGCGTCCTCAACGGTGTCCAACTCTACGCCCGCTTCGCGCAAGGAGAGGATTTCGCTGAATCGTTCGCCGAGTATCTGCCTGATCTCGTCGATCTTGTTTTTGTTGTTGGATGCAATAATAAGTCTCATTTTTATCTCCTAAACGCTCAAAAACCGAGCGATGTAATTTGCGGATGGCTGTTAAAGCTCGCCGCGGATCGCCGCATCGAGATACCCGTCCAGCCCGTCGCGCAGGCTCGAGGTGACGGAGTCGAGCATAAGCACGTCCATAGCCCGCGCAAGCAGCGCCGCGCCGTAGAGGATAACGTCGTGTCTGACGGCCAGAATGCCGATGGCGGCTCGCCCGCTGCCGAGTCGGTCGAGCGCAAATATTAGCGATTCGAGCCTATCCCTTGTAAGCACTGCGCCTTCGCCGACCTTCTTGCTTGCGGCATTGGGATCGACCGAGAGCGCGCAAAGGGTGGTGATGGTGCCGCCAACGCCCGTGCACGGGGCGAAGCGGGCGCACTTGATTCTGTCAAGATGTGGCTCGAGAAGCCCGTCGAGATAACCCGCAAGCGCGGTGCGCTGAACGGAATAATTGCCCGCATCCGTTTCGTTTTTAACGAGCTCGAGCGCAATATCCTTTCCGCGAACGCAGCCCACGGGAAAGCTCTTTTTAAAGCTGTCCGAAACAAGCTGCATCGAAGCGCCGCCGATATCCATAAGCCCGCCCTTTCCGCTGCAAGCGCCGAGATGCGCGTAATGCGCCTCCCTTTCGCCGCTCAAAACGTCTATATCGATGCCCGTATAAAGCTTGGTCAGCTCCAAAAACTCGTCCCTGTTTTCGGCATCGCGAACGGCGCTGGTGGCGTACGCAAGCGGAATAAGCCCGCGCTTCTTCGCTTCGCGCACATAGGAAGCGATGGCGGATAAGCTGAGCTTTGCCCGCGCGGTATCGAGCTTGCCGGTATGCGCAAGATTCGTTCCAAGGCGGGTCGTAGCGCTGTATTTCCTTTCATCGCCCTGAAAAAGTGCGCGGATAGAATTGGAGCCTATATCGATAACTGCGTATTTATTGCTCATTTAAACAGCACCTTTCGCTCTGCGGCAGTATGGATCAATCCTCGGAGGGGACGGGGGTGGGGATGACCGCTTCCGGGTCCGCAAGATCGAGCCTGATATCGCCCTTGAGGATATAGCCCTGCGTTTCCCTGAGGTAGCGGACAAGAAACTCCCTGCTCTCGCTGAGAGAGGAGAGCTCCTGCAAAAATTCTTTTTGAAGCGTCAGCTCGTCGAGCTCCTGCTGTTTGAGAGCGCGCTCCTCTTCAAGCTGCCTTTGCCTGCGGCTCAGCCCCGGTATGACGAGCGAGAAGGCGATGAATGCAACGATGAGCACGATCGAGGTGCCTATGAGCGCGACGGCGGCAAAGGAAAGCTTTCCGTCCTTATCGCGCAGAGCGGATGCTGCGGTTTTCAGCAGGGGCTTTTTCATAACTGTCTCCTTTACGGCAAATAACATGCCTATAATATTATGCCGCAAAACGAAGCCGTTTTCAAGCCCCTTTGATGAAAAAACGGCAAATAATAATGGTTTTGCGCTGCCTATTTTAGTGCTGACTGGATGTTGGAGCGGATTTTATACTTCCATTTCAGAGCGGTTTGTGCTATAATCTATACGTTGCACATCAGGAGTGCAAACGAAATTTACGGAGGATATCAAAAATGAAAAAGCTTCTGGCAATCGTTCTTGCCGCGCTGATGCTCGTTTCTGTTCTGGCGGCCTGCCAGCCTGCGAACAACAACGGCGACAACGGCAGCAAACCCGACGATGGCGGCAAAACCGACGGTACCTACAAAGTGGCGATGATCACCGACTACGGCGATATCACCGACGAGTCCTTCAACCAGACCACTTACGAGGCTTGCAAGGAGTACTGCGAAGCCAACAAGATCAGCTTCAAGTACTACAAGCCCGCAGGCGACTCCACCCCCGAGCGTGTTGACAAGGTCGAAGAGGCCATCGACGCAGGCTACAACGTGATCGTTATGCCCGGCTTCGCTTTCGCCGAAACCGTCTATGCGGTTCAGGATAAGGAAGAGTATAAGGACGTTAAGTTCATCGCTCTCGACGTTTCCAAATTCGACGTATTCAGCAAGTTCTACACCGAGGGCGACATGGAAAAGCCCCTCATCGATGAGAACAACAAGCCCCACGTAGGCAAGAACGTCTACTGCGCGGTCTACAAGGAAGAGCTCTGCGGCTACATGGCGGGCTACGCTGCCGTTAAGCTCGGCTACAAGCACCTCGGCTTCCTCGGCGGTATGGCTGTTCCCGCGGTTATCCGCTATGGCTACGGCTTCGTTCAGGGCTGCGATGCGGCTGCTGTTGAGATGGGCATTGCCGATCAGGTTTCCGTTGAATACGTATACGGCAACAAGTTCGCAGGCGATCCCGCTATCGCGGCTTACATGGACACCTGGTATCAGACCAAGGGCGTTGAAGTAGTCTTCGCTTGCGGCGGCGGCATCTACACCTCCGCTGTTGAGGCTGCTAAGAAGGCAAACGGCAAGGTCATCGGTGTTGACGTTGACCAGGCTGCTATCATCAAGACTCTCTCCGGCGTTGACGGCATGACCGTTACCTCTGCTATGAAGGGTCTCGGTGCGACCGTTAAGAACGTTCTTAACGAGACCATCAAGAACGACAAGTGGGCAAGCTTCGGCGGCAAGGTTGAGGAACTCGGCCTCGTTTCCGGCACCGATCCCGAGCTGAACTACGTTCAGATCCCCATGAAGTCCACTCAGTGGGCCGATGGTTTCACTCAGGAGAACTACAAGGAGCTCGTAAGCAAGATGTTCAATAAAGAAATCACGGTCTCCAACGGCATCGACGCTATGCCCTCCACCACCATCACCGTTACCGAATACGGCAACATTCTGTAATTTAACAGACCTTTTAAGGGATGCGCAACCGTGCATCCCTTTTCAATTGCCTTTGGTGATAAAAGCAAAATCAACAGGCCGCCCCGCGAAAAACGGAGCGGCCTGTATTCGTTATTCGACAACTTGGCTTATTCGCCGTACACCCTTGCTTCCTCCTCGCCGGAAAGAACGCGGATCGCGCCGCCGACCAGCGCCTCGAGCTCGCTCTCGCCGGGGTAGACCACGACGGGTGCGATGAAGCCGACCATTTCCTTGATGTATTCGCAGAGGGGCTTGGAGTACGCAAGTCCGCCGGTGAGGATGATCGCCTCGGCGGTGCCCTTGAGCACGGTCGCCATCTCGCCGATGGTTTTTGCAACGTTGTAGCCGAGAGCATCGAAGATCGCCTTCGCCTTCTCATCGCCCGCGAGCATCGCATTTTCAACGTCCAGAGCGGAGTTGGTGTTCATGTGGGCAACGAAGCCGCCCGCCTTGGAGCAGAAGCCGTAGAGCTGCTCCTTGGTGTATTCGCCGCTGTAGCACATATCAAGAACCAGCTTCATCGGAATGCTGCCGGTGCGCTCGGGGCTGAAGGGACCCTCGCCCGCGATGCCGTCGTTTACGTCGATAACAACGCCCTTTTCGTGCGCTCCAACGGTGATACCGCCGCCCATGTGCGCCACGATCAGGTTCACCTCGTTATACTTCTTGCCGTGCTCCTTGCAGTATGCGCGTGCGCTTGCCTTCTGATTGAGACAATGGAAAACGCATGTGCGCTCTACCTGGGGCAGACCCGTGATCTTCGCGATATCGTTGCGCTCGTCCACAACAACGGGATCGGCGATGAAGCAGGGCTTGTTGAACTCATCGCCGAGCTGACGGGCGAAGATGCCGCCGAGCGCGGAGGCGTGGCGCTGCGCACTGGGAAGATTCTTGAGATCGTCCAAGAGCTTGTCGTTCACGGTGTAAACGCCGCTCCTCATCGGGCGAACGATGCCGCCGCGGCCGATGAACGCATCCACGGTGGCAAGATCCACATCGTGCTCTTTAAGCAGATTCTTTATAAGCTCCATGCGCATGGGAGCCTGCTCGATGATCGAGCCGCACTTTGCAAGCTCCTCGGCGGTGTGGCGAACAACGCCCTCAAACACCTTCTTTTCGCCGTCGTAAACGCCGACCTTGGTGGAGGTGGAACCCGGATTGATAGCAAGAATACGGTATGCCATGATAGTTCTCCTTCTGTTTTTAAGCTTGTATTTTGTATTACTGCACGGCAAAAACGCCGCTCGCTTTACTTTATTATAATGGATTGATGCATGGAGTTCAAGTATATTTGAAAACGGCCGCACCTTTCGGAACGGCCGTTTGGATTTAACGGGAGCTTGTATCGCTCTTATCTCGTGCTCTTGTCGTAGGGTATGCCCTCCGCCTTCGGAGCATGGGAGTTCTTGGAGGTGAAAGCAAGTACGATAAGCGAGATGATGTAGGGCAGCATGTTGTAAACGGGCTGCGGCAGGTTGAGCGCGGTCAGGAAGTCGAAGCCGTTGTTGACGTTCGCAAGAGCCCTGAACACGCCGAAGAGCAGCGCCGCAAGCACTATGCGGTGCGGCTTCCACTGGCCGAAGATCATAACGGCGAGTGCAAGGAAGCCGAAGCCCGCAACGCCGACCTCGAAATTCGCCTTGCTTACGCCCGCGGTGATGTACACAAGTCCGCCGATGCCGCCGAGCGCACCCGAGATCAGCACGCCCGCATAGCGCATCTTCGCAACGCTGATGCCGACCGAGTTCGCCGCCTGCGGATGCTCGCCGCAGGCCATGAGCCTGAGACCGAAGCGAGTCTTGTAGAGCAGGACGTATGCCGCAGCAAGGATGATCGCAGTAAGTATCATAAACATGCTGAATTCCGTGCCCTGCGCAAGCAGCAGCTTTTCGCGGGTGGCGGTGTAAGCAATCTCGGCGGAGTTGTTCGAGCCGCCGGAAGCAGCGATGTTCAGCGCCTTAACGATAACGGTCGCAAGCGCAAGACCGAGCATATTCATCGCGGTTCCCGCAAGGGTCTGATCCGCCTTGAAGTTTATCGCCGCAACGCCGAGCAGCAGCGAAAACAGCATTCCGAACACTATCGCCGCAAGCACCGCCGCAAGGAAGATCACAATGCCCGGAAGGTCGGGCGAGATGCATCCGAGCACGAGTGCGCCGCCGAGCGCGCCCATTACCATGATGCCCTCAAGACCGATGTTGATAACGCCCGAGCGTTCGGAATAGCAGCCGCCGAGTGCAACGAGGGTGAGAACCGAAGCGTAAACGAGCGTGTACTGGATAAGAAGCATTATCTGCTGCATTACTTGTCGCCTCCCTTCTTATTTTCGGCATCATGCTTGATATCGGCCTCCATATCGGGGCGCTTCTGCGGTATGCCGCCCGATGCCTTGAGCATCTTGAGCTTGATGAACAGCACGAAGCCGCAGAGATAGATGATTATTGCCGAGATAAGATCCGCGATCTGAACGGGGTAGAACCTCGTGTCGAGCGAGGCGCCGCCGTCGGTTATATGCTGGATAAAATAGGCGGAGAAGATCGCGCCGAGCGGATGCAGACCGCCGAGGAAGGAAGCCGCGATGCCATTAAAGCCCATTGTGGGAACGGAGCTTTGGTTGATATCCCATTGTGAAAAATCAGAAAGGAACAGCAGCGCCGCCGCAAGACCCGCGAGCGAGCCCGCGATGACCATGGTGAGGATGATGTTCTGCTTTTCGCGCATACCGCAGTACTTCGCCGCGTTGCGGTTATAGCCCGTTGCCTTGATCTCGTAGCCGAACTTGGTTTTGGTAAGGATTATCCATATCGCAACGGCGATGAGTATGGAGATCGGTATTGCGATCGTGACGCTCGAATTTCCGAAGATGCCGTCCAAACCGAGCGTGGGCAGCATAGCGGAGGGGTTTTTGGAAACGAGGGTGAAGGTGTCCTTATAGCCGACGGGGCAGAAATCCTTTAGCACGGAGTTCACGGTGTAAAGGCTTATCCAGTTCAGCATTATGCAGGATATGACCTCGTTTACGTTCAGATACGCCTTGAGTGCGCCCGAGATCGCGCCGAAAACAGCGCCCGCGAGCACCGCAGCGAGCAGGCAGACGTACCAGGGCATGTTAAGCGCAAGTGCGCAGTAGAGCGCAGCGCCCGCACCCAGAACGTACTGACCCGCAGCGCCGATGTTGAAAAGGCCGGCCTTGTACGCAAAGAGTATCGAGAGGCTGCAAAGAAGCAGCGGCGCGGTCTTAACGAGCGTGTTGCCGAGCGACTTTAAGCGCAGCTTCTCGGAGTTTCTGGTCATGAAGTTCTTGAGTATCGTGCTCATGCCCTCGCCGGCGTGCGATGGGTTTATGATAAGAAGCACGATATAGCCTATCAAAAGGCCGATGAGTATGCAGGCAAGCGCCGCGGCAAACGAGCGGAAGCCGGGGTGCGCAAGCAGCTTTTGAAAGAAATTCTTATCTTTTTGAACGCTTTTTGTTTCCATATCAGTTTGCCTCCCCGTTCTTTTCGCGCTTTGCGCCCGCCATGTAGAGGCCGAGCTCCTGCACGGTGGTGGTCTTGGGATCGGGCTGACCCACGATCTCGCCCTCGTACATAACGAGTATGCGGTCGGAGAGGTTCATAACCTCATCGAGCTCAAGCGAGATCAGAAGCACTGCGTTGCCCGCATCCCTCTGCTCGATCAGCCTTCTGTGAACGCCCTCGATCGCGCCAACGTCGAGACCGCGCGCGGGCTGAACCGCAACGAGCAGCTTCGGCCGCTTGTCCACCTCGCGGGCGATGATCGCCTTCTGCTGGTTGCCGCCGGACATGCTTCTCGTGGTGGTTATCGCGCCCTGACCGGATCTGACGTCGAACTGCTCGATAAGCCCGTCCGCATATTCGCGGATAGCCTTGGTTTTAAGGAAGCCCGCGCCGCTTGTGAAGCGCGGCTCGAAATAGGTTTGAAGAATGAAATTGTATTCAAGTGAATAGTCGAGCACGAGGCCGTGCTTATGCCTGTCCTCGGGGATATGGCTCATGCCGAGCTTGGAGCGCTTTCTTATAGGAAGATGGGTTATCTCGGAAAGCGGAATATCCTTTCCGTTTTTATCCCTGCCCGCCATAAAGAGCTTTCCGCTCTCGAGTGGCTCAAGCCCCGTGATGCCGTAAACAAGCTCGGTTTGGCCGTTGCCGTCGATGCCCGCGATGCACACTATCTCGCCCGCGCGCACCTCGAAGCTTACGTTTTTGACCGCAAGCCCCTTATGCGCCTTGGATGCGACCGAGAGATTCTCCGCCTTGAAGAGCACCTCGCCGGGAGTGGATTCCTTCTTGGGAACCACGAATTCAACGTCCCTTCCCACCATCATTCGGGAGAGCTCCTCCTTCGTGGTGCCCTTTATATCCACGGTGCCGATGTATTTGCCCTTTCTCAGAACCGTGCAGCGGTCGGCAACGGCAAGGATCTCGTTGAGCTTATGCGATATGAAGAGAATGCTCTTGCCCTCGGCGGCGAGATTGCGCATTATCTGCATCAGCTCGTCGATCTCCTGCGGGGTGAGCACCGCCGTGGGCTCGTCGAATATAAGTATCTCGTTGTCGCGGTAGAGCATCTTGAGTATCTCGGTGCGCTGCTGCATACCGACCGTTATATCGGCTATCTTCGCATCGGGATCGATCCTCAGGCCGTATCTTTCGCTGAGTGCGACCACCTTCTCGCGCGCCTCCTGCTTTTTGAGGAAGCCCGCCGTGTTCGGCTCAACGCCGAGAATGATGTTGTCGAGCACGGAGAAGATCTCAACCAGTTTGAAATGCTGATGCACCATGCCGATGCCGAGTGCGTTCGCGTCGTTCGGGTCGTTGATCTTGACCTCTTTTCCGTCCTTCTTAATTACGCCTTCCTCTGGCTGATAAAGCCCGAAAAGCACGCTCATAAGGGTGGATTTGCCCGCGCCGTTCTCGCCGAGAAGCGCGTGTATCTCGCCCTTTTTGAGGCGCAGCGTTATGTTGTCGTTTGCAACGATGCCGGGGAAACGCTTGGTGATGTTAAGCATCTCGATAGCGTATTCGCTCGCGTTCTGTTTTGCTTCGCTGCCTACCGAAGTTTTGAGCTCCAAAGAAGATTACCCCCTGTCCTGTTGTTTTTCGGTATGCCCCGAGCCCGGCGGCTCGGCGTATACTATGGCGTATATTATTCTACCATAATCCGAGGCTCTAATCAACAGAAAAATGCCGTTTTATTCGATCCATCATCCCTGTTTTTTCAGCGGAGCATCCGGCGAAGCACCGCTTGAAGCCGGGTTTTGCCCCGCGCCGCCTTCATTATTAAATATGAAATTATTTTCCTTGCTTTTTTCCTTTAATTGTTATATACTGATTTTATGGGCGCGTTGCCCGAGAAACTATCATTATTATTCCCCGCAAAGCGGGAAACGGAGGTCAAATAAATGAGAGAAATCTACGTAGTAAACTGCTGCCGCACCGCGATCGGTTCCTTCGGCGGCTCCCTTAAGGACGTTTCCGCCGCAAAGCTCGGCTCCATCGTTGTGAAAGAGGCTCTTGAGCGTGCGGGCGTTAAACCCGAAAACGTTGACGAAGTCATGTTCGGCTGCATCCTCACCGCGGGCCTCGGTCAGAACGTTGCCCGTCAGGTCAGCCTCGGCGCGGGTCTGCCCGTTGAGGTCCCCGCGTACACCGTCGGCATGGTCTGCGGCAGCGGCATGAAGTCCGTTATTGAGGGCGCGCGCGCCATCGCCTGCGGCGACGCGGAGATAGTTGTCGCCGGCGGCACCGAGAATATGTCCCAGGCTCCCTATGCGCTTCCCGCCGCACGCTGGGGCGCGAGGATGGGCAACCACACCCTCGTGGACACCATGATCTCGGACGGCCTTTGGGACGTTTACAACAACTACCACATGGGCACCACCGCAGAGAACGTTTGCGATAAATGGGAGCTGACCCGCGAAGAGCTCGACGCGTTCGCGCTTGCCTCCCAGCTCAAGACCGAGATCGCGCAGAACAACAACCGCTTCGACGATGAGATCGTTCCCGTAACCATCAAGGTCAAGAAGCAGGATGTTGAATTTAAGAAGGACGAGTTCCCCCGCGCAGGCTCCACCATCGAGGGTCTTCAGAAGCTTCGCGGCGCATTCGCCACCGCCGATGGCGGCAAGGGCGAGCGCGTGACAGCGGGCAACGCTTCGGGCATCAACGACGGCGCTGCGGCGATCGTGCTTGCTTCCAAGGAAGCCGTTGAAAAGTACGGCCTCAAGCCCATGGCTAAGCTCGTTAGCTGGGGTCAGGGCGGCGTAGATCCCGCGATCATGGGCGTTGGCCCGGTTCCCGCCACCCGTCAGGCGCTTGAAAAGGCAAATATGAAGATCCACGATATCGACCTCGTCGAAGCAAACGAAGCATTCGCGGCTCAGAGCTGCGCAGTTGCCAAGGATCTCGGCTTTGATATGGAGAAGGTAAACGTCAACGGCGGCGCGATCTCCATCGGTCACCCCGTAGGCGCGAGTGGCGCACGCATCATCGTTACCCTGCTTCATGAGATGCTCAAGCGCGACGAAGCCAAGCACGGCCTCGCCACCCTCTGCATCGGCGGCGGCATGGGCGTTGCCACCATCTTTGAAAAGTGCTGATAAAAGGGAGAACAGCTTATGCCTAAATTTGTTTCGATAGAAGAAGCCGTAAAGCTCATCCCGAACGGCGCAAGCGTCATGTTCGGCGGCTTCATGGGCTGCGGCAACGCGCACCGCTTCATCGACGCGCTCTCAAAGAGCGGCGTTAAGGACCTCACCATGATCTGCAACGATGCATCCATGCCCGGCGGACCGATGGGCGAGGAATTCTACGGAGTTGCAAAGCTCGTTCATAATAAGCAGATCAAAAAGCTGATCGCCACCCACGTTGGCCTCAATCCCGAGGTCGCGACACAGAGCATGGTGGACGGCACGCTCGAGGTCATCCTCGTGCCCCAGGGCTCGCTTGCGGAGATGATCCGCGCGGGCGGCGCAGGTCTCGGCGGCGTTCTGACTCCAGCAGGAGTTGGCACCATCGTTGAGGAAAACCCGCTTTGCCTCGGCAAGCAAAATATTAATGGAAGGGATTACCTGCTCATGGCTCCCGTCCATGCCGATTTCGCGGTCATCGCAGGCGCGAAGATCGATAAGGCGGGCAATGTTTGGTACAAGGGCAACACTTCAAACTTTAACCTCGTTATGGCGACCGCGGCGGACACCGTTATTGCCGAAGCCGAGGAGATAGTTGAAATCGGCGAAATCGAGCCCGAGAACGTGCGCACATACGGCGTATTTGTGGACTATGTTGTTGAGGGAGGAAAATACAATGGATAAGGCTCTGATCAAAGGTTTTATCGCGGCTCGCGTAGCTAAGGAGCTTAAGGACGGCGACGTTGTCAATCTCGGCATCGGTCTGCCCACGCTCGTTCCCGCATATCTTCCCGAGGGCGTTCGCGTAATTCTCCAGAGTGAGAACGGAACCATCGGCGTTGGTCAGGTAACGGATGAAAACCGCGATCCGTTCCACGTTGTCGATGCTGGCGGAAGCCCCTCCGCAGCCGCTCCCGGCGCCTGCTTTATCGACAGCGCATCCTCGTTCGCACTCATTCGCGGCGGCCACGTCGATGCCACCATTCTCGGCGGTCTCGAGGTCGATGAAGAAGGCTCCCTTGCGAACTGGATAATCCCCGGCAAGAAGATGCCCGGCATGGGCGGCGCAATGGATCTGCTCGTTGGCGCGAAGAACGTTATCGTCGCCATGGAGCACACCGCGAAGGGCAACCCGAAGATACTCAAAAAATGCCGTCTTCCCTATACCGCCGTCAAGTGCATCACCAAGATAATCACCGAGATGGGCGTTATGGAGGTTACTCCCGAGGGTCTGCTTCTGACCGAGTACAACCCCGAGTTCACCGTTGAGGAGATCCAGGCCGTTACCGAGGCGCAGCTCATCATCTCACCCGAGCTCAAGAAGATGGTATAATGAAACAGCCGCTCGTTCGAGCAGAGCTGCATAGTAAATAATATGATGATATGAGCATCCCGAGCCGTATAAGCTCGGGATGCTTGTTTAAGGGCATGCTCACGAAATAACAGGGGAATGTGGAGCGTATAATTCGGGCTAAACGAATTAATATAAAAAATATTTAAGAGCAAATTGCGGAGATCGTTGCCGAAAAGTGACAAAAAAACCCAATGTTGAAAAAGAAAAATGCGGAACTCGGCGCGCGTGCGAAAAAATTGGCTTTTTTTGAAAATAAAGCTTGACAAAGGCACTTAAAAGAGGTATAATGGTCAGGCTCTCGAAAAGAGCGCAGCACCTTGAAAACCGTATAGTGAGACCAAGAACCGTTATTCGGTCGAGAGACCGGATAACACGCAAAAAAGTAATTTTGAGACGACCGGCGGTCTGTGAGGAGCTTGAGCGATCGAGCTTCGGACAACAGACGCAACAAAAAAAGTAAATGAGTAGTCGTAAAGA
>CADBGC010000018.1:0-22841 GCA_902794055.1 uncultured Eubacteriales bacterium
CCGCAGCGTGACCTATACGAAGGGCTTCGGCATTGCGGACGGAACTGCGGACGAGATGCTCGAAAGGATAAAAACCGCCCATTCGCTCGGCAGAGGGATAATCGCAATGAAGCCGCTCGGAGGCGGGCATCTCATAGGCGAGCGCGAGGAAGCGTTGGACTATATCCTTGCGCTTGACGACTGCATAGACACCATCGCCATCGGAATGCAGAGCATAAATGAAGTTGAGTACAACTGTGCGCGCTTCAGCGGCGAAACGCCCGACCCAAGGCTTTCCGAAAAGCTTCGCCAAACCAAGCGAAGGCTTCTCGTTCAGGAATGGTGCGAGGGCTGCGGCGTATGCGTGGATGCATGCCATAACCATGCCCTCAGCATTCAAAACGGAAGGGCTGTAGTCGATACGGATAAATGCGCGCTTTGCAGCTATTGCGCAAGGGTCTGCCCCCAGTTCACCATAAAGATAATCTGACAGCTATCGTGTTCAAACCGCCCCGCTTTTTTCGGGCGGTTTTGCGTAGAAGCGAGGGACAGGCCGAGCGAGTCGGCAAAATTTGAAAAAATCCCTCGAATGTGGTAAAATGCCAATATCAGCAGGTCTTTGGCGCGTGCATGAAGGACTGCAAAAATATTTATACGATCATCTAATGAATCGCGCAACCGATCGGGAGTGTTGTTCGTTATAATAAATGGAGAGAAGATTTGCCTGAACGCAGCTTCGACAATATCTATACCGATTACTCACGCCTCGTGTACTGGGCAGCGTACAGGGTGGTTTCCCATCAGGAGACCGCCGAGGACATAACCCAGCAGGTATTTGAGCGTGTTTATCTGAATATGGAAAAGCTCTCAACGCTTGCGGATGCGCAGCTTAAAAGCTGGCTCTACCGCGTGGCGACGAACCTTTCGCTCGACCACGTTCGCAAAGCCAAGCATGAGCTTTTGAGCGACGAGCCGCTCGGCGCGGACGTTCCGGACAACGACCCGCTGCCGGAGAGCGAGCTTCTGAGCAAAAAGCGAAGCGAGGCCGTGCGAAGGGCGATAGAACAGCTCGACGAAGCCAACAGAACCGTTATCACCCTGCATTATTTTTCCGAGATGACCGTCAGCGAGATATCCGAAGCAACGGGCATCAGCCAGGGAACGATCAAATCAAGGCTTGTTCGGGCAAGGAAACTCCTTTCCGAAATGCTAAAGGCGGAGGCAGATGATTATGAAGAATGATCGCGGCATAAAACTTGTTACGGATGATATCGAGCTTGATCTCGACCATCCTACTGATGCTGCCGATCAGAGCAGCGAGTATGATGAAATAGACAGGCTCCTGAAGCTTTGCGCGGATGAAAGCACTGCAAGGATCGATTTTGAGGCAATAAAGAAACGCGCGGTTTCCGCTGCGAAGGCCACCGAAAAGGCGAAGCGCAACAAGCTCAGAAGAGCGGCCAGCTATGCGCTGTTTGCCTGCGCATCCCTTGTAATGTGCTTCACTGTCATCACCGTCCTAAAGAACTCCGGCAAGCCGAATAGCGGCGATATCACTGCGCTCAATTCGCCCGAAACCAAAATAGTAACCAAGGATCCGAACTCTGCCGGTGGGCACAGGGGCTCCAACGGCGACAGCGACCCGATTTGGCGCATGGAAGCGGGTGCCGTTTCCAACGACGCATATAAGGATCTCACCAAAAAGGTTTCCGATTTCTTCCCCGAGACCCTGCCCGAAAGCATGATGAAGCTTGTTGAGGATTCAAGTGCGCACGTCAGCGCAGTCGGAACAGATCGAAACGGCAGCGAGATCAGCTATGACCTTGTTATGTCCACCGAGCCGCCCATCCAGCTCGAAACGGGCGAAGCATGCAGCGTTGAGGATGGCGAGTATCTCGTGTATTACTGGCAGGTATCCGAGGAAAACTGCGTATCCGTTCGCTTCGCGGGCTTTGAACAGAAGCAGGCGGATCTAATGTTCGATTCGCTTGCAAAGCGCATCGTGCAGATCGTGCCAAACGACGGCCACAGATGAGCGGCTATGCCGATAAATGCTTATATGCAAACAAAAAAGCACGGTCGTTTGACTGTGCTTTGATTTTTTAGTATAATAGTACGGTGCGTTTATTGTCAGTATCCGCACTGCGCGGCTCACAGCCGCATAATACTGAACCAAGGAGGTGCGCTATGAAAAGATATGCGATCGGCATTTTAGCGCTTGCCGTCATCGGCTTGCTCGCTGTTTCTGCATGCATCGGCATTCAGAAGCCGCAGTCTGCGGATATGCAAACGCCGTACCCTCGGCAGACACAGAGCGCCCCTGATTCCACACCCGATGCTGCGAATGAAACCGAGAGCACGCCCGCTCCTCACGCAACATCGAATGCAGAACAAATAAACACCGCCGTGCCAAGCACGCCCGATGCTCAGCCTACCGTAGCGCCCGCTGCCGAGCCGACCGAGCCTTCGATGCAGACAACGGAAAGCCCCGCCTTGATCACTGCGGAGCCCGTTCCAACCGAAATGGTAAAGCTCGATTCCTTCTCCTTCGCGGATAACGACATAGTTCCCGTGGATCTTGACTATGACGGCATCAGCGAAACCGTTTCAATAGTTCCCGATACCGAGAGCGGCGCTATGAAGCTCGTTATTGAAGTTGAAAACGATTACGAGATCAATATCAATATGGATGCCGCAAGTCTTGTTTGCGCTTACGTTACCGATTTCTGTTTCGGCGACGGCTCGGCGGAGCTGGTAGTATCCTATATGAGGCATGACGGAAGCTACGTGACCTCCGTAGTAGGAAGCTTTTCGAGCGACACGCCCGTGAGCTGCGTATCCTTCGATGGCTGGGTCGAGACCCTGTGCGAAAGCGGACTGCGCCTTTGCCGCACTGCGGACGTGCTCGGCATGCGCGGAATAAGCATGCTGCATACCTACAGCAGCGAAAACGGCAGCTTTATCCCGCTTGAAAAGGCGTGGACGGTCTATTCATACGGCCTCTACGCCACCCTTTCCGCCGAGCTTACCGCCGTTCGGTTCACCGATGAGGGCGAGGAGGAGCTTCTGCTTGAAGCGGGAACACGACTTATACCGACCGCAACGGATTTCCACAGCTACATCGATTTTGAAACCGAACAGGGCGTAACAGGCAGGATACTCACCATCTATGAAAACGCAGATACCTTCATTTATGAAGGTGTTGAGCTGAACTCCATGTTTGATGAGCTGCCAACGCTCTGAAACCATTGCCGATGGGAGCAGAGAACCATCTAAGCTGAATACAGTGAAAGCTCAAGAACCGCGCCAATGAGAAAGTGCGGTTCTTTTTCTGTTCCGTGTCTTTTTTTCGCTGCTTTGCATAGAATAAAGCGATAACGGTATTATGGAGGCGGAATATGACCACACTTCGATTTGGTTCAACGGGCACCGATGTGGAGCTGCTGCAGCTCGCGCTGAAAAGAAGCGGCTATTATAAGGGCGAAATCGACGGCTTTTTCGGAAACGAAACGCAGAATGCCGTGCGCAGGCTTCAGTCGGATTATTCACTCGTTCCCGACGGCGTGGTCGGCAAGCGGACATGGAGAGCGCTGCACCCGCTGCTGCTCGGCTATTTCATGCTCAGCGTTTGTGCGGGCGACACGCTCCGGCGCATAGCCAAGCGATACGATACCGCAACCGAGGCGATCGCCGCGGCGAACCCGACGATCGATCCTGAGCAGCTTCAAATAGGCGAAAAGCTCGTTGTGCCATACGGCTTTCGCCTCGTTCCGACCGATATGAGATACACGCCGAAGCTGACCGATATCATCCTCGATGGGCTTGAAGCGCGTTATCCATTTCTTCGCAGTGAGGTCTACGGCAGCTCGGTGCTCGGCAGTCCGCTTCGCGCAGTCGGCTTCGGAACGGGCGAAAAGGAGATACTGATCAACGCAGCCCACCATGCGAACGAATGGATCACCACGCCGCTCGTTTTAAAATTCATCGAGAACTTTCTTATCGCTTTCGTAAAGGGAGAAACGATCTTAGGAAGGAGCGCGAAGGCGCTGTTTGAGCGCGTGAAGGTGGTCATCGCTCCGCTTGTGAACCCCGATGGGGTTGCTCTGGTGAACGGAGCAATGAGCAAGGAAAGCGCAGCCTATATTGAGGCAAAGCGCATCGCCTCGCGGTATCCTTCCGTGCGCTTTCCCGAAGGCTGGAAGGCGAATATCGCGGGGATCGATCTGAATCTAAACTATCCTGCGGATTGGGAGGAGGCAAAGCGCATAAAATTCGCTCAGGGCTGGAGAGCGCCCGCGCCGCGGGATTTTGTTGGAACGGAACCTCTCTGCGCACCCGAGAGCCGCGCGCTGTATGAATTCACCCTTGCGCATGATATCGCGCTTACTCTGAGCTACCATACGCAGGGCAGGGAGATATATTGGCGCTTCAAGGATATGGAGCCGCCGAAGGCGCGCGAGATAGGCGAGGAGATGGCGGCGGTGAGCGGCTATGCGCTTGCAAGCGTTCCGAACGAAAGCTCGAACGCCGGCTACAGGGATTGGTTCATACTCGAATCCAACAGGCCGGGCTACACCGTTGAGGCGGGATACGGCGTGAATCCGCTTCCGCTGTCGCAGCTTGACGAGATGTATTCGGATAATATCGGGATAATAATAACCGCTATGGAGCGCGTTTGAGCGTTAAATTGAATTCGGATAAAGAAAAAACGAACCTGCCTATGGACATTCGGGCGGGTTTGTGCTATATTTGATATATCAATAACTGCGGAGGAAGATCATGGCAAACGCAAAGAA
This sequence comes from uncultured Eubacteriales bacterium, assembly GCA_902794055.1. Taxonomy (GTDB): domain Bacteria; phylum Bacillota; class Clostridia; order Christensenellales; family CAG-138; genus PeH17. The sequence goes on from CADBGC010000018.1 coordinate 4,776, forward strand.
AGTCGGAACGCTTATCAAAAAGGCCCGCACCGATGCGGGACTCACTCAGGAGCAGCTTGCTCGAAAGGTTAAGGGCGCGAGCGCAAGCGATATAGGCCGTGCCGAGCGAGGCGAAAAGGAGCTCACTCAGGAGCAGCTCAAGCAGATCGCAAAGGCAACGGGCGTAACCCAGAAATCGCTGCTGGATGCCGCAAAGGGCGGCGGCAAAGCCTCAAGCTCGGGCAAAACGAGCTCGAGCGGCACTACCTCAACAATGAAGGTGAACGCCACCGAAAAACGCCTTGTGGAGCTGTATAGAAAGGCCGATTCGCAAACCAAAAAGAACGCAATGAAAATTCTAAAGGGCAGCGGCGCGGGCGAGATCGCGGCGAGCGATATCCTTTCGGGAGTTCTGGATGCGATCACGGGCAAGCGATCGATGCCCGAGGGGGAGGACGAAATCGTTGAGCTTAATTTGATCGATGAGGACGGCGAGGAATAAACGCCGAGACTTGCCCGGCGACCTGTAAATGCGCCTTATTTTGAATAGTTAAACGAAGCTATAACGCGGAAGGTGAAGAAAAACTCATTATCCTCCGCGTTTTCGGTTTCGCAGTAGAAGCGGGCGCTCCCCGCTTTTTTGTCGTAGCTTTTATGCGAAAAATAGGCGCTTTCGATCGACTCGGCGATCTTTTTGCTGTCGATAGTGGAGATGCCGCAGTCGCCGCCAAATCGGGAATAGATGCTCTCAAGAAATGCTGAAACAAGGGCGGTATCCGCCTTTTCGCGCCTGCGGTATTCCTCCTTTATTGCGGAGGCGGTGACGTCGGAAAAGCTCGAGTCGGGCTCGCCCGCATAAGTATAGGGCAGCTCGAGCACGCATTCCGTGACCCTGCCTATATCGTCGGTTTGCAGGAACAGCGCCGCGCCCTTACGCCCGTCCGAAAGCGTGAGAGGGTACGAGAATCCGCCGTCCGCTATGCACACCTCGCCGATCTCGCAATCCATGCTGCTTTGGCGAAGCGCATCTATAAATTTGCCCATCGGCATGCCTTTTGGGACGGCTGAAGGCTCTGCGGAGGGGGCGGGGGTAGGGCTCACAGAGGTCGGAACGGAGGGCTTTGACCTTCCGAAGATGAGAAACAGCGCGATGCAAACGGCGGCAAGCAGAATGTAAACGAGCGTTCGTACCTTCTCGCCGCTGAATTTTGCGCTGTTTTCTTTTTTTCCCGTACCGCCTGCCATATCGCTAAAGCAAGACTGCGCGGAAGAACCGCGCAGTCCGAAAAATCATGATTAGAATGCGAAATTTCCGTTTCTGAAAACGGGAACGATCTCGCCGTTTTCCTTGATGCCGTCGATTGAAAGATCGGAGGTGCCGACCATGAAATCAACGTGCGTTATGCTGCTGTTGAGTCCGTGAGCCTTGCGCTGCTCCTCGTCCATCTCGGCACCGCCGCGAATGCAGGTGGGATAAGCTTCGCCAAACGCGAAGTGGCACGATGCATTCTCGTCGAACAGCGTGTTGTAGAACAGCACGCCGCTGTTTGATATGGGGGAGTCGAACGGAACAAGTGCCACCTCGCCGAAGTGCGATGCGCCCTCATCAAGCTCGAGCTCGTGCTTCAGGAACTCTTCGCCAACCTGGGCATGAGCCTCAACCACCTTGCCAGCCTTGAGCACAAGATGGAAGCCGTCCACGATGTTTCCGCCGATAACGAGGGGCTTGGAAGCGTAAACGATGCCGTTGATGCCGTCGAGCCTCGGAGCGGTGAAGATCTCCTCGGTGGGAATGTTTGCAACGAACTCGATTCCGCTCTTGCTCCGCTCGGAGCCCGCTTCCCAGATATGCCCAACGGGCAGCTCGACCTTAAGATCGGTGCCGAGCGAGTTTTTATAGTGCAGATACTTGAATGCGTAGTCGTTCAGCTTATGCGCCCTATCTGCAAGCGTCCTGCAGTGCTCCCTCCAGCGATCCACCGCACCGCCGTTGTCGTCGATGCGGATGGCCTTGTAGATCTCGTCCCAAAGCCTGTCCATAGCCTCCTGCTCGGACAGCTCGGGGAAGACCTTCTTTGCCCACGAGGGCACGGGCACGCTTGCAACACACCACGGCACCTCGCTTGCCATCATCATTTCGGTGAATTCCTTGTTTGCCTCGCCGTGTGCCTTACCTGCCCTTGCAAGCCTCGAGGGATCCACGCCCTTGAGGTTCTCGGGGTTGCTCGCCGCGATCGAAAGCCTTGCAGCGCCGCGCTTGGCGAGCGCAAGGTTCTTCTGAACCTCCCAGGGGAACACCTCGTCGAAAACCTCGTCCGCCGCATGCAGCCAGTATTCGCGAACAACCACGTCGTCGCGCCAGTTCATAACCACCTGCTGCGCACCTACCTCATAGGCGGCCTTAACGCAAAGGCGCGCAAATTCGGCGCATTCAACGGGTGAATTGATAATAACGATCTGACCTTTTTGAACGTTCAGACCGATCTCGATAACGAGATGTGCGTATTCTTCAAGACGATTGATCATATTTCCTCCCAAAAGAATCGATTAAGAAAAATTTCTGTAAATATTATAATACAGGCAGCGTTTTCAGTCAATCCCAAATACCGCTGTTGTTTTAAAATATCGAGCATTCCGTCCCAAATGCGGATATAAGAAGGCCGCGGGAGTGCCCCGCGGCGATCGTGTATAGGAGGATATCTCGAAAAGCTTATTTCTTCTCCCTGCGGAAGCAGAGGAACCAATCGAGGCAGTACTGATCCTCGCTCTGATTCTCCATGCGCTCCTTCGCCGTGCCGCAGCTTCCTGCTGTAGGCACGATCACGTCGTCGCCGGGTCTCCAGTCGGCGGGAGTGGCGCAGGTGTCGGCATCGGCCTTCTGAAGTGCGAGGATGATGCGCTTTATCTCGTCGAAATTGCGTCCGGTGGAGAGGGGGTAGTAGAGGATGGTGCGGATCTTCGCGTTCGGGTCGATGATGAATACGGCGCGAACGGCCTGTGTGTTGGATGCGCCGGGCTGGATCATGCCGTATTTGTTTGCAACTTCCATGCGGATATCCTCGATCAGCGGGAATGTGACGTTGATATTCTTCTTGCCGTTCCACTCAAGCTCCTGAATCTTGCGCAGCCACGCGATGTGGGCGTAGAGCGAGTCAACGGAAAGGCCGATCAGCTCGGTGTTCAGCGCCTTGAATTCATCGATCATCGAGCCGAAGGTCATGAATTCGGTGGTGCATACGGGGGTGAAATCCGCAGGGTGCGAGAAGAGGATGACCCACTTGCCCTTGTAGTCGGCGGGGAAGTGGATGGTTCCTTGGGTGGTAACGGCATCGAATGCGGGGGCATCCTCGCCGATGAGGGGCATCTTGTATTTGAGTTCTTCCATTTTTTTGATCTCCTTTTATCGTATTTTTGTTTTGAAGGGCTTGCGCCTTTCGTTTGTTGATGTTATAATACAATAAAGTTTGGGCAGATTATTGTATTATCTGCCAAAAAATCAGGATAATTTTCTATGGATACTATTATTTATGAAAACGATGCTCTTCCTGTCTATATAAAGACCGAGAGCATACGCGAGCGCAGCACGCACAGCGAGATATCGCATTACCACGAGAGCATCGAGCTGATCGTTATAAACAACGGCAGGATACTCTGCCAAACCGATGCGGAGGTTTTTGAACTGCATTCGGGGGACGTTTGCTTTATAAACAGAAAGCACATGCATTCGTTGCTGCCGCTTGAAGGGCAGGAATGTTGCCATAAGGTGCTGATAGTGGGAATGAGCCTGCTTTCGGCAAATGCACCCCTGTACGAGCGATTCGTGCGCCCGATGCTCGACGACGGCAGATTTTCACACGTTCGCTTTGCGGGCAGCGATTCGCCGTCCGCCGAGATCGCTGCCATAATCCGAAGGATGGAGCAGCTTCAATTCCATAAGGAAAGCGGCTATGAGCTCGAGATGATATCGCAGCTTCTGCGCCTTCTGCGCCAGCTCTATCTGGCATACACGGGCAATGATTCGCTTCCCGTTGCCGATGGGAATGCCGCCGTGCAGCAGCGAATGACCGAATTTATCTATAAGAATTACCCGAATCAGATATCGCTCGATGATATAGCGGCGGCGGGCAGCGTAAGCAGAAGCCAGTGCACCAAGCTTTTCAACACCTACACAAGGCTTTCGCCCGTTGCTTTCCTCAATCACCACAGGCTCGAGGTCAGCCTTGAAATGCTTCGGCGCACTCGATCGAGCGTGGCCGAAATTGCCCAAAGCTGCGGCTTTTCCGACCAAAGCTATTTCAGCAGACTTTTTCAAAGAAGGTTCGGCTGCACGCCGCTTTCATACAGAAAGAGCGGGCAGAAGGGCGTATCCGCATAATGAGATATAAGTTTTTAGCCGAGTATTACACTTTTTCTAATTCAAGATTTCGGCTGAAAACCGTGCAGCGCCTTAAAAGATGCCGTTTGAGGCTATTTATCCTTATAATGATTAGGTATTAAAATAAATACGATGAAAGGAACAAAAAGCATGAAATACACCTCGGCAGAAGCGGCAAAGCTTCTTAAAGCACTAAACGAGCAGCATGATATGCTCGATAGCAAGGAAGACCAGAGCAGCACCTTTATCGCTGCTCTATCGGAGGATATCGAATCCGTTCGACCCGAGTACGACTATGAGGCAACGAGGCAGCAGCTTGAGGAGATAGAGCGTAAAATCCGCACCGTTAAGCACGCGATAAACGTTTTCAACACCACCCACAAGGTTCCCGGCTTCGATATGACCATAGACGAGGTGCTCGTTTATATGCCCCAGCTTTCCGAAAGAAAGCGCAAGCTGTATCCTATGGCCGGCGCGCTGCCGAAGACGCGCCAACGCGGGGGAACGCAGTCCAATATCATCGACTATCGCTACACGAATTACGACGTAAAGAAAGCCGAAGCCGATTTGACCGCAACCGGCGATCTGCTCGCAAGGCTCCAGAACGCGCTGGATATCGTGAACACCACCGAGAAGATGGAGATAGAAATATAATGCTTTGCATTGGAGCTTGATCCAACCAAACTCCAATACTGCTTTCCGCCGCGCCCTTTTGATCTTCGGATCAATTTTCAGCATGATCTTTTGGGTGACTGTTCAAGGTTAAGGTCAATATTTATTCCTTTTCGGTTATTCATTATTTGTTAAGGTTTAATGTTTAGGATCAGCCTTTTGCCTTTTGGCATTTCTTGGGCGCGGGAAAACTTTTCGTATGCGGAAGTTCGGTTATATGCATACAAACGGGACTGCTGCTATGGCGAGCTATCGCCTGCGGCAGTCCCGATTTAAACGAAAATGGAAGAGAAGTTCGATTCCATAATAGCATACGAAAACGGCAAAAGCAAGACCGCCCTGTTTGGAGCGGCCTTGAATCTTTATGAAACAAAATTAGATTATTCGTCGTCGTCCTCAACCTTAACGGCGCTGTCGATGATCTTCTTGGCGATGTTGGCGGGAACGTCCTCATAGCGAACGAACTCGCTGGTGAAGGAGCCGCGGCCCTGGGTCATCGAGCGCAGGTCGGTCGCGTAGCGGAACATTTCGCTAAGCGGAGCCTCTGCGGTGATAACGGTGCCCTCTTCGGTCTGCTCGCTGCCGAGGGTGCGTCCGCGGCGGCCGCTCATGTCGCCCATGATGGCGCCCATGTAGTCGTTGGGAACGGTGATCTGATACTGATAGATGGGCTCGATCAGCACGGGGTTTGCCTTGGCGCAAGCGGCCTTGTAGGAAAGCCTTGCAGCGCTCTTGAACGCAACTTCCTTGGAGTCAACGGGATGGTACTTGCCATCGTAAAGGGTGGCCTTGATGCCGACCATCGGATAGCCCGCGAGAACGCCGCGTACCATAGCTTCGCGAAGACCCTTTTCAACTGCGGGGATGAATTCCTTGGGAACAACGCCGCCAACGATCGCGTTCACAAACTCGAACTCGCCGGTGGGGGAGGGCTCAAAGCGCATCTGAACAACGCCGAACTGACCTGCGCCGCCGGATTGCTTCTTATGCTTACCTTCGGCCTCCGCCATTGCGCGGATGGTCTCGCGGTAGGGGATCTTCGGGTCGGAGAGCTCGGCCTCGACCTTGAACTTGTTCTTGAGCTTTGCGCAGATAACATCGATATGCATTTCGCCAAGACCCTTAACGAGAACGTCGCCGGTCTCTGCATTCTTTTCGATCTGCATGGTGGGATCTTCCTCGGTCAGACGGGTGATGCCCTGGATGACCTTATCCTCTTCACCCTGCTTCTTCGCGGAAACCGCGCGGCTGATGCAGGGCTGCGGGAAGTCGATGGGAGCGAACTTAACGGGCTCCGCCTGATCGCAGAGGGTGTCGCCGGTGGCGGTGAACTGAAGCTTCGCCATAGCGCCGATGTCGCCCGCAACGATCTTATCGACCGTAACAAGGTTCTTACCGCGCATCATGTAAACGGTGCCGCTCTTCTCGGCCTTCTCGGCGTTGGAGTTGTATGCGGCAAAGCCTGCATCGATAGCGCCTGCGAAAACCTTCATGATGGAGATCTTGCCAACGAAGGGGTCGGCAACGGTCTTCATGACCTGAGCCGCAAACTTGCCGTTAAGCTGAACCTCAACAGCTTCGCCGGTGCGGGCGTTGACTGCGGGGCGAGCCTTTGCCTTATCGGCTGCGGGCAGATAGTGGATGATGTTGTTCATCAGCGTGTAAACGCCAACGTTCGGGAGCGCGGAAACTGCGGTAACGGGGGTAACGTCGCCGTTTGCGATACCGAGGGAAAGACCGCGAATGATCTCCTCCTGGCTAAGCTCCATGGTGTCGAGGTAGGTCATCATGAGCTCCTCGTCGCCCTCCGCGGCAGCCTCCATGAGGCTCTCGCGAAGCTCCTGAGCGCGATCCGCGAGGTTCGCGGGAATGTCGATATTCTTCTCGCCCTTGCCGTCGAACTTCTTCGCGGTCATGGTGGTGAGATCAACGTAGCCAACGTACTGATCCTTCTCCAGGATGGGGAGCTGGATCGGAACGCAGGAAACGCCGAACTTGTCGTGAAGCTCGCCCACGACCTTGTCGAAGTTCGCGTTCTCGCGATCCATCTGGTTGACAACGATCATGCGGGGCATCTTCGCCTTCTTGCAAAGACCCATGGCCTTCTCGGTGCCGACAACGGGGCCGGAGACCGCGCCGCAAACGATGATGGCGGAATCCGCAAGCGCCATAGCTTCGTAAACTTCGCCGTAGAAATCGAAGAAGCCGGGAGCGTCGATAAGGTTGACCTTGGTATTGTTCCACTCAAAGGGAGCGACCGCGGTGCTGATGGAGATATGCCTCTTGGTCTCCTCGGGATCGTAGTCGGAAACGGTGGAGCCGTCGTCGACCTTGCCCATGCGGTCAAGAAGCCCTGCATTGAAGAGCATGGCCTCGGTCAAAGTGGTTTTGCCTTCTCCGCCGTGTCCGAGAACGGCAACGTTGCGGATGCTGTCTGCCTGGTAGATTTTCATATTGCTTTCTTATTCCCCTCTCGTGGTAATAATTAGTAATTCTTTCCATATAGCGCATTAAAACGCATATGCCAAATCATAGCATATCATAAAAACCATAAAAAAGCAATATCGATCAATGGGTTTCAGGGGTAAATGTCAATATATTTGAGAGTAAAAAGCGGATAACAAGGAAAAAAGCGCCGAAAAACGGCGCCGTGCGCAATCGGTATGCATCATTTAAGGCTCATCACGTAAACCTGGCAGGGATTCGCCTCTCCCCAAAGCTCGGGGAAAACCTCGAACTCAAGAAAACCGCAGGCTTTATAGAACTCGTTCGTTTTATCGTATTCCTCGTAAAAGCCGCTTTGAACGGTCTTGACCTGCATAAAGGCATAGCCCGCTTCAACAGCGAAGCGCACGGCTTTATCGACCAAAGCCCTTCCAACGCCCATGCGGTGATACTCCTTTAAAACGCCCATGCAATGAAGCTCAACGGTCGCGCTCCCTGTTTCAGCAAGGTACAGAAAGCCGACGGGCTTTTCACCGTCAAACGCTGCAATAAACGGCTTATTCGCGCTGTTAGCTATGTATTCCTCCCTCGCCTCGGGTATGCCGAACCACTCGGGAAGCGCTTCAAGCACGGCGCGGGCAATGCGCAGCTTTTCCGCTTTGCAGCACAGTATTTTTGTTTTACAATGCACTTGCTTTATTATCTCCATCTGTTCGCCGGCATGAACTCCGTCATAAGCGCGAAGGCAATGCCGCCCACCGTGCATATCAGCCAGTTGAAATGATATTCCTCCTGCCGCACGAGCGAAAGAATGAAGGTCACTCCTGCGATCAGCGCAAAGTAACCGACCGCCATAAGCAGTATTTTCAGAATCCTTTTCGTTGTATCGTTCATATTCCGTTCCTTTCGTGAGCGAATGTTTACTCAAGCTCAATTATACCGAATATTGCGCGGATATTCAATATCAAAAAGCCGCCCGAAGGCGTATCCTTATCGGATGCACCCTCGGACGGCATTTGCGCTCAAGCTTTATTCTTCATAAAACCGAATGATCTGCTTCTCAGCATCAACGTGCGCGGTAATTCCAAACGGGATTATGCATCTCGGCTTTGCGTGGCCGATGCTGATATTGCAGAGTATCGGTATATGCTCGGGCACGACCTCAAGCAGCGCCCGCTTGTATTCGTCGTGATAGATTTCGTCCTGCGGCTTGCCGACGAGTATGCCGCTTATCGCGTCGAACACGCCCTTTGCCTTGAAGCATTCGAGCGCGGCTCTGAACTTCTCGGGCTCCGGCCTCTCCTCGCTCGATTCAAGCAGCAGTATCCGATCGCGCCAATCCTCGGCGGTGGGGAAGAGCTCATATTTCGCGCAGGTCTCGGGCATATCGGGGTGATAGGTCACGGTGAAAATGTCATAGAGCGTATCGATGCAGCCGCCGAGCACCTTGCCCGAGAAGCTGCTCCTTCCGCGCAGAAGCTCGAAGCCGCCGTTTTTATGCTCGGGGCAGGGGGTTCCGACTGCGGAAACTCCGAAATCGGTGCGCTCATCGTACCAAACCTCGCTCGGCGTTACCTCGCGTATCGTGCCCGTTGCGATAAGCTCCTCAAAATACTTCTTCGTATAGGGCAGCATCTCTTTATCGAGCTCGCAGATATCCGCAAGAAAGCTCTGCCCGTAAAAGGTGTTCACGCCGAGCTTGTGGAGCATCAGATGGTTTATCGTGGTGTCGGAAAAACCGAGAAACGGCTTGTAGTTGCCTTGTACGGCGTTTTTCAGCTCATCGTTTTCAAAAAGATGGGGAAGAAGACGGTAGGTGTCCGTGCCGCCTATCGCGCAGAGTATCATATCCACGCTATTGTCGCAAAACGCCTCTATAAGATCGGCGGCGCGCGCTTCGGGGTGCTTTTCGATGTACTCAAGCCCCATCAGCGCGTGCTTGGAGAAGCTTACGTTCAGCCCGAATTCCTCAAGGCGGCGAACGCCTATATCCACTTCGTGCTTAACGTAGCTTTCGCCGATGATGCCCTTTGAAAGGCTGACTATTCGGATATTCTTTATCATTTTTACCTCCCCGAAAAGGATTTATTAAGCGGTATTATACGCTTAAAGTGCAGAAAATGCAAGCAAAAATCGAAAAATAAAACGAAGAAAAGCCCGGCGGCTCGAAAATCCGTCGGGCAGTACATATTGATCTTAACTTACGCCTTCATCTCCGCGATCCTCGCTTCAACTTTAGCGAGCATCTCCTTGGCGTTTTCAAGTTTCGCCTTTTCCTCGGCGATGACCTTCTCGGGTGCCTTGGCAACGAAGCCCTGATTGCTGAGCTTGCCGTTCGCTCGTGCGACCTCGCCCTCCCAGCGGCTGCGCTCCTTCTCAAGGCGCTCAAGCTCCTTTTCAACGTCGATAAGCTCGTTCATCGGAATGAACACCTCTCCGAGCTTGGAGACCACCGAAACCGCCTTGTTGTCGATGCCCTCCTTATCGAAGCGCACCTCAACGGTGCTTGCAAACGCAAGCTTGTTGAGATACTGCGCGCCCTGGCGGCAAACATCCTCGTTCTCGGGCACGGTAACTAGTATCGTATGCGCCCTCTTGGACGGGGGAACGTTCATCTCGGCGCGAATATTCCTTATCTGGCGCACCATGTCCATGAGCTGATCCATCGCGTCCGCTTCCTTCTCGAAGGCGTACTCTGCGTTCACCTTCGGCCAGTCGGAAAGCATTATGGTCTCGTCGCTTCCGGGCAGGCGGGTGTAGATATCCTCGGTGATGAACGGCATGAACGGGTGCAGCAGCTTCATGCTGTCCTTGAGCACCTTAACGAGTATCGCGCGAACGTTCGCCTTCGCCGCCTCGTCCTCGCCGTAGAGCCTGGGCTTTGCCATCTCGATGTACCAATCGCAGAACTCCGTCCAAATGAAGCTGTACGCCCTGTCCACAGCAAGGTTCAGATCGAAGGAATCGATATTCGCCGTAACGTCGCGAACCACCTCGTTCAGGCGGTGCAGTATCCACTTATCCGCGATATCGAGCATACTCATGTCGATCTCGCCTATCTCGCCATCGCCGAGGTTCATCATAACGAACCTTGAAGCGTTGTAAACCTTGTTGCAGAAATTCCTTGCCGCCTCGACCTTCTTCTGCGAATAGCGCATATCGGTGCCCGCCGCCGTGCCGCTGGTGAGGCTGAAGCGCAGGGAGTCCGCACCGTAATCGCGGATTATCTCCAAGGGATCGATGCCGTTGCCGAGGGATTTGCTCATCTTCCTGCCCTGCTCGTCGCGCACCATGCCGTGGATGTAGACCGTGTCAAACGGAATATCGTCCATCGCATACAGGCCAAACATGATCATGCGCGCGATCCAGAAGAAGATGAGATCGTAGCCCGTGGAGAGCGTGCTGGTGGGGTAGTAGTACTTCAGCTCCTCGGTCTTTTCGGGCCAGCCGAGCGTGGAGAAGGGCCACATACCCGAGGAGAACCAGGTGTCCAGGCAGTCCTCGTCGCGGGTGAGCTTCGCGCTTCCGCACTTGGGGCAGGTGTGCGGCGCTTCTTCCTCAACTATCGTTTCGCCGCAGTCCTCGCAGTACCACGCGGGTATCTGATGCCCCCACCAGAGCTGGCGCGAGATGCACCAGTCGCGGATATTGCGCATCCAGTTATAATAGGTTTGAACGTATCTTTCGGGAACGAACTTGATCCTGCCGTCCTCAACCGCCTTGAGCGCGGGCTCGGCAAGATGCTTGATCTCAACGAACCACTGCTTAGAGATCATCGGCTCGATGGTGGTATGGCAGCGATAGCAGGTGCCGACGTTGTGGTTATAAGCCTCGATCTTAACGAGCGCGCCGCATTCCTTGAGGTCCTCAACGAACACCTTGCGGCATTCCTTGGTCGTAAGACCTTCGTACTTGCCGCCAAGCTCGTTTATATGCCCGTCGAGCGTGAAAACGCACATCTGCGGCAGCCCCGTGCGCTGACCGACCTCGAAATCGTTCGGATCGTGGCTCGGGGTGATCTTAACTGCGCCCGTGCCGAACTCGGGTTCAACATATTCATCGGCAACTATCGGGATCTCCCTTCCCACGATCGGCACTACAACGGTCTTGCCCACAAGATCCTTATACCGCGGATCGTTCGGGTTGACCGCAACGCCCGTATCACCGAGGATAGTTTCGGGGCGGGTGGTGGCGCAGATTATCGAATAGCTCTTATCGGGCGCATCGTAGCGAACGTGCCAAAGGTTAGAAGGTTGCTCCTCAAATTCGACCTCCGCATTTGAAAGCGCGGTCTTGCAGCAGGGGCACCAGTTCACGATCCTGTCGCCGCGATAGATCCATCCTTTTTTATAAAGGTCCACGAAAACCTTGTTTACGGCGCGGTTGCAGCCCTCGTCCATCGTGAAGCGCTCGCGCTCCCAATCGCAGGATGAACCGAGCTTGCGAAGCTGGGAAACGATGCGGCCGCCGTATTCATGCTTCCAATCCCATGCGCGCTCCAAAAACGCTTCGCGGCCGATATCCTTCTTAGTCAGCCCTTCCTTTGCAAGCTTTTCAACAACCTTAACCTCGGTCGCGATCGAAGCGTGATCGGTTCCGGGCAGCCAAAGCGTTTCAAAGCCGCTCATGCGCTTGTATCTTATCAGAATATCCTGCATCGTTTCATCGAGCGCGTGGCCCATGTGAAGCTGCCCCGTTACATTCGGCGGGGGAATAACTATGCAGTAGGGGGGCTTGTCGGGATTCGGAGCGGAATGAAAATAGCCGCTTTCCTCCCACTTCTTATAGAGCCTGTCCTCCACAACGGAGGGATCGTAGGTTTTCGGCATTTCGTTTATGCCGTTCTGCTTGTCGCAGTGTTCGCACATTTTACTGTACCTCCATCAAAAAATATAAAGCACCTCCCGATCCAAAGGACGAGAGGTGCGCTCGCGGTACCACCTTTGTTGGGCAAACTCCGTTTTTAACCATCAAAACAACGGCAACAAACGGAAACTTACCCCGCTCAAACGCCTTAACGCAGCGTATACGTTCGGGTTGCTACCCCCGAAGGCTCGGAAGCGACCTTCGCCCTTTTCCTTGTGCAAACCGCCCTTTCAGCCGGTGGAGCGGTATCTCTTTTGCGGGAAAAGGGTTACTCCTCTTCGTCAGCGCCGTATTAAACTTGCGGTCTATTTTATTTCATTTCGGGCGGTTTGTCAAGGGGGAAAAACGGAATCTGCAGAAAACATTCCTTGAAACACTATAATAGATATCATGCTGTTTAAAAACTTGCTTATCTGCTTTTGCCGTCAATGCCCAGTGGAATTATCCTGAGTAAAAAAAGAATAGCCAAGGCAAGTTTAAACTCACCTTAGCTATTTATTTTCACCTGTTAAACTCTGTTCTCGTATATTCTACATCTTTATCATGAATAAACGTTGTTCCGTCAATGGAATAAATTCTGTCTGAATCAACAGTAACATAGGCAGGTCCGAAATCGTACAGCCAATAGTAATCGGTACCAAACCTATGCTTTATTCCTTTGCCATCAACGGTGGTTAATATAATTTCACCACCTCCCATGTGATATGAGGTCGATTCGAAGAAAATATATCGACCATCACTTAGTTCAAGATAGTATATTGGATTCCCTATCAGCTCTTCTGACGGGTAGGCCATCACTGTCAACTCAGCGTAACTACCTTCTACGTAGCTGCACTTCATTCTAACAGCCTTAAGAATCTCCTGTGGCAATTCCTTTTCCACAATGAGTTCCATTTTCCTCCAAAGCTGAAGTACGGCCTTTCCGTTTTTTTCAATTATACACCAGGCTTCGTTCTTGGTGGCTTTATAATCATAAACGGCAACCTCTACCTCTGGCGGTATATTACCCGTGCGGTCGATATACCACCCTTCCGGCACAGGTGTTCCCGTAGGCTCGGGAGTTGCGGTCGGCTCGGGTGTGGGCGCTTCGGTCGGCGCGGTGGTCGGTTCATCGGTCACGGAGGGAGCCTCGGTTATCGGTGCGGGAGTTGAAGCGTTCGCGCTCTTATCGTCTCCGTCCTTCTTTTCGCCGCAGGAAGCAAGTGCAAAGAGCGAGGCCGCCGCAAGTGCGCCGGCAAAAATTCTTGTAAAGGTTTTGTTCATAAAAGTCCTCCGTTTTGAATAATCTTTCAATTGCTGTTCTTTGATCTTGATAGAATTATATGTTGCATCGGGAATATTGTCAATACCGCAAGATTAAATGGGGCAAAATCAGCACTCCCCTTGAGGGGAGGGGGGACCGCCGCAGGCGGTGGGTGAGGTGGAGTGCGATCAAAGAAACGCCTTGCGTTTTGCCCTCTTGTGGCTTCTCCTTGAGGAGAAGCTGTCAGCACCGCTGACTGATGAGGTGGATATCTGCGCAAATCCTTTTGGGGATTTGAACTGATTCTCCTAATCCAATCAGCAAAACAAATTGCTTGCAGGATGGGAAAGAATGGAAGCGGATAGAACGCCGTGCGCGGCGTTCATGAGGTTTCCACCTCATCCGACTCTCCGCTTGCGCTCCGAGCCACCTTCTCCTCAGGGAGAAGGCTACCGGAATCATTCGCGCTTTATTGGAAGTCGATTATATATACCGTTGCAAACATCCTTAAAGTTTCTTTGTATTTGCAGGTTTGTGTACCTAAGCACGGTGAGCCCGAGCGCATTAAGGTACTCATCGCGCACTCTATCCTTTTCTCTGGCATCCGGCATACCGTGCTGACTGCCGTCCAGCTCTATAACAAGCTTTGCTTCAGCGCAATAGAAATCGACGATATAGTTTCCTATAACCTTCTGCCGCTGAAAAGTAATGGGCAGCTTTTTTAGGAAATCATACCAAAGGTGCTTTTCCTCTTTCGTCATCTCGCGCCGCAGCATTTGTGAAAACGGCGTCAGTTTTTTATTGTTTGTATCGTTCATGCCTGTTTCGCTCGTTTTATCTTGATTATTGTTGCTGTATTATACCAAAACCAAAATGCATAATCAACTGAAAAACCGCTCTTATCACTTTCCGAATATTCCCCGAATTTGTGCAAACAATATTATGAGCAACAAAAAAACGGGAAAGGTAATCAAATCATGGCAAGGATCGGCAAATACTCATTCGACCTTATCTCCAAGCCGCGCATAGTTTCATCCGCAAGCTTTGTGGGCGAAAAGGAGGGCGCGGGGCCGCTCGGCACGGCGTTTGACGTTTCGATAAAGGACGATACGCTCGGCCTTGAGAGCTGGGAGAAGGCGGAGAGCCGAATGTTTGAAAGCGCGGTGCGGCTTGCGCTTTTTAAGCTCGGGCTTGAAACGGACGATCTCGGCTGCCTTATCGGCGGCGATCTTCTCAACCAGATAATCTCGGCGGGGTTCGCCGCAAGGGAGCTGAAAGCGCCGTTTATCGGGCTCTACAGCGCGTGCTCCACGATCACCGAAAGCATGATGATAGCAGGTATGATGATCGAGGGCGGTTTCACAGAGCTTGCCGCCTGCGCCGCGAGCAGCCATTTTTCCTCGGTGGAGCGGCAGTACCGCTATCCGCTCGAGATGGGAACCCAATCAACCCCGACCGCTCAGCGCACCGTAACGGGCGCGGGCTGCGTGCTTTTGCAGGGGCGGGATGCAAAGCTTCCGCCCAAAGGGAGATTGTTTTCCAATGTCGCGATAACTGGCGGCACCATCGGGATTGTGGAGGACTACGGCATAACCGACACCTCGAACATGGGCGCGGCGATGGCGCCCGCCGCCGCAAAGACGATAGCGCGGCATTTTGAGGACACCGGCAGAACGCCGAAGGATTTCGACCTCATTTTAACAGGCGATCTCGGCAGGTTCGGAACGGAGATGCTCCATGAGCTTATGGCGAAGGAGGGCTTCAATATCGAAGCCGTGCATGAGGATTGCGGCAAGCTGATCTTCGGCTACGATCCCGCTGTGGTCTGCGGTGGCAGCGGCGCGGGCTGTGCTCCGAGTGTGTTTGCTTCGCATATTCTGCCGCTGATCGAGGCGGGGGAGTATAAAAGAGTGCTTTTCCTCGCAACGGGCGCTCTGCTTTCGCCGCTTTCGAGCTTGCAGGGCGAGAGCATACCCGCGATAGCCCATGCGGTGGTTGTAGAACACATATAAGAAAGGCGATTTATGAGCAGCTTTATTGATTATTTACTTGCTTTTTTGATAGGCGGCGCGATCTGCGCGATAGGCCAGCTTCTTATGAGCAAAACGCGCCTCACGCCTGCGCGGATACTCGTTTGCTTCGTAACGGGCGGCGCAATTTTGACCGCGCTCGGGCTTTATAAGCCGATAGTTGAGATAGGCGGGGCGGGGGCGACCGTGCCGCTGACGGGCTTTGGCTATTCGCTTGCCATGGGCGCGATCGAGGGCGCACGAAGCGAGGGCTTTTTCGGCGCGATAACGGGCGGTATAAAGGCGACTGCGGCGGGAATCACGGCGGCGGTGGTGCTCGGCTACCTCTTTGCGCTCATCTTTACGCCGAAAACGAAGAAATAGAAACATACTATATTTTATTGTCAAATCGTGGCGGCGGGACTTGATTTTTTGTGCAATCTATGTCATAATATTGGTAATAAGCATGATGGGGTATGCTGTGCACATGGGGCGTTTGCCTCCACTAACTCCACCGTGCAACGATATTTTGACAGTGAGAGTGTGAAAATGAGAAACAATCAGGCCGCAAAACGGCAGGAAACCACAAGGAGAATACTTGTAATAGCTATATTTGCCTTATTGCTGGCAATAATCTTTATTTCAATCAAGATGATCGCATCGAAGTCCTGCTCCAATCCGGGGCAGTCGGGCATGCTTCCGACCAATACTCCGGCCGTATCGCCCACACCGGCGCCCACGGAGACCGCTGCGCCCGAGACCGATAGGCCGAGCGAAACCGTGCTCCCGACCGTGAATCCCGAAACGCCGACTCCGGCGCCGGTCGTAACGCCCGTTCCAACCCCGGAACAGAACCAGTACGGCATCCCGAGGCTCATGGTCGAGGGCAGCATGAACGACGTGCTTGCAAGGCTCGAGCAGTTCAAGACCCTTCCCGCATCCGAAACCCTGATCCTGCTTGATGTGGGTCACGGCGGCTTCGATCCCGGCACCGCGGGATTGGACACGGGAGTTACCGAGGCGGACATCAATCTTCAGATCTCGCGCCGTCTTGCCGAGGATCTCGCCGCGAAGGGCTACTTCGTTTTCATGACGCGCATGGGCGAGTATGCCTGCGCCGACACCAAGAAGAACGACATGAACCTGAGAACCAGGATCATGAGGCTGGATATTTTCGACGTTTCCGTCAGCATCCACCAGAACTCGCTCGGTAAGGACGACCGCTCTGCACACGGCGTACGCCTGTATCACTACAAGCCCGCTTCCGCAGGCGCAAAGTATGCTAAGGACGAAAAGCTTGCTAAGAGCATCCTCGAGGCGATCTGCGCGGCGACCGATGAAAACAGGTCGCATACCGACACCGGCAACCTCATGGTATGCCGTGAGCCGCATGCACCGGCCGCGCTTGTTGAATGCGGCTTCCTCTCCAATTCGGAGGATGAAAAGAAGCTCAGTAATCCCGCATATCAGGAGGTTTTCGCCCAGGCTGTGGCAAACGGAATCGAAAACTTCTTGAACGGCGCAAACTGATGCGGTTTGATAAAACAGAATAATCATGCAAACAGTATCGGCGGGAAGCGCAGCTTCCCGCCGATAACATTTTACAATCGATTCATAATTCAAATCTCAAAAAATAGGGTTTATTCCTTCTCGATAAGGCATTTCCCGCTCATCTCCTCGGGAACGGGCAGCTCCATCATCGCAAGCAGAGTCGGCGCAAGATCGCAGAGCCTTCCGTCCTCACGGAGCTTCGTTCCGACGGGGTTATCCGAAACGTAAATGAGCGGCACGGGATTGGTTGTGTGCGGAGTGAAGGGCTCGCCGTTTTCATCGAGCATTTGCTCGCAGTTGCCGTGATCCGCCGTTATAAGGCAGCTTCCGCCGTTTTTGAGGATGGCATCAACGAGCCTTCCAACGCAGTCGTCCACCGCTTCAACGGCCTTGATCGCCGCATCGAGGAAGCCCGTATGACCGACCATGTCGGGATTTGCGAAATTGAGCACCATAAAATCGTATTCCTTTGAGTTCACGCACTCGATCGCCTTCTCGGTAACCTCATAAGCGCTCATCTCGGGCTTGAGATCGTAGGTTGCAACGTTGGGGGAGGGGATCAGTATTCGATCCTCGCCATCGAAAACGCGCTCTACGCCGCCGTTGAAGAAGAAGGTAACGTGTGCGTATTTCTCGGTCTCGGCGATGCGAAGCTGGGTCTTGCCGAGCTTTGAAAGGTATTCGCCCATCGTGTTATCAAGGGAGCTCGGGGGGAAGGCGATGCTTACCCTGTCCGCAAAGTCCGCCGAATATTGGCTCATGCAAACGTAGTGAACGGGGAAATAGCCGTTTCTGCGCTCGAAAAAGTCGAACTCGCGGTCGATGAAAGCCCTCGTGAGCTGGCGCGCGCGGTCGGGGCGGAAGTTGAAGAAGAGTATGCTGTCGTTCGGCTTAACGGTTGCAACGGGCTCGCCGTTTTCGGTTAT
>CADBGC010000018.1:22907-40166 GCA_902794055.1 uncultured Eubacteriales bacterium
AGAGTACGAATCGAGCACAGCCTGCTCCGCGCTTTCAAACTTCAACCCTTCGCCGAAAACTATTGCATTATAAGCCTTTTCAATGCGGTCGTAGTTGTCGTTTCGATCCATCGCATAGTAGCGCCCCATGACCGTGGCGATCCTGCCGCAGTCAAGCTCTCGCATCTTTTTTTCCAGCGCACGAACAAAGCCCGCGCCGCTGTCCACCGCAACATCGCGCCCATCGGTGAAGCAATGCACGAAAACCTTCGTAAGCCCCGCGTTCTTCGCCGTTTCGATCAGCGCAAAAAGATGCTCAATATGGCTGTGAACGCCGCCGTCGGAGAGCAAGCCCCAAAGGTGGAGCGCTGAATCATGCGCTTTGCAATTCTCTATCGCGCCCACAATCGCGGGGTTTTCGGCAAGACTGCCGTCCTGCGCGGCGAGCGTGATCTTTGTAAGATCCTGATACACCACGCGACCCGCGCCGATATTCGTGTGTCCGACCTCGGAATTGCCCATCTGACCGTCGGGAAGGCCAACGTTCAGCCCCGAGGCACCGATCAGCGTATGCGGATATTTCTTTTTAAGTGCGCGAATGTTTTCTATGCCCTGTATGCGAACGGCGTTGCCCTCTTCTTCGGTCGAGAAGCCGAAGCCGTCGAGGATAATGAGAGCGGTAAGTTTTTTGTTGTTTTTCAAAGTATTTTCCCTTATTGTGTTTTGAGTCGATTTTTAAATATCGGCTTCGACAGCCGTACAGGTTGTGCCGAAGCCGATCATCATTTGCCTAAATCCAATCTTTAGGAAAGCACGACCTGTGCGAAATCCTCTGCAACGAGGCTTGCACCGCCGATAAGGCCGCCGTCGATCTCGGGCATTGCCTTGAGACCCGCTGCGTTCTTGGCGTTCATGCTGCCGCCGTAGAGAATGCGGGTGTTCTGCGCAAACTCGATACCGTACAGCTCTGCGATCACCTTGCGGATGGCACCGATGGTGCGGTTTGCTTCCTCGTTCGTGGCGGTCTTGCCCGTGCCGATCGCCCAGATGGGCTCGTATGCGACCACGATCTTAGCGGCTTCCGCGGCCTCGATGCCCGCATACAGCGCCTTGACCTGGCCTGCAAGGAAGGTATCGGTGATGCCCGCTTCACGCTGCTCGAGCGTTTCGCCAATGCAAACGATGGGCAGTATGCCGTTTTCAAGCGCGGTCTTGGTGCGCATATTCACGGTTTCATCGGTCTCGCCGAAGTACTGCCTGCGCTCGCTGTGGCCGATTATCGCGTACTGAACGCCGATATTCTTGAGCATATCCGCGCTGATCTCACCGGTAAATGCGCCCTTTGCCGCCCAATGGATATTCTGGGAGCCGAGGCCGATATTGCTGCCTTCAAGATGCTTCGCCGCGCAGCAAAGATCAACGAAGGGCGGGCAAACGACCACGTCGCATTCAGCTTCGGTCACAAGGGGCTTGAGAGCATCTATAAGCTCCTTCGCCTCGTCGCGGTTCTTGTTCATCTTCCAGTTGCCTGCGATCAACAGCCTGCGCTTGGGGCGATCCATCAGCGCCGCAACGCCGGGCAGGGTCTTGCCCTCGAGGAACTCGAGGCTCGCGCCGCCGCCGGTGGAGATATGGCTCATCTTGTCGCCAAGACCGAACTTATTGATGGCGGATGCGGAGTCGCCGCCGCCGATGATGGTAACGCCCTCACACTCTGCGCATGCGCGTGCCACGGCTTCGGTGCCCTTGGAGAAGGCTTCCATCTCGAAAACGCCCATCGGCCCGTTCCAAACAACGGTCTTTGCTTCGCGGATGGTGTCGCCGTAGAGCTTCGCGGTCTTTTCGCCGATGTCAAGGCCCTGGAAGCCCTCGGGGATGGCATCTGCGGGAACGGTCTTATGCTCGGTGTCCGCAGCGAACTCCTTGCCAACTACGCAGTCCACGGGCAGCATCAGCTTAACGCCCTTTTCCCGGGCTTCGTCCATAAGCTGCTTTGCAAGCTCGATATTCTCCTCATCAAGCAGCGAGTCGCCGATGCCGTAGCCCATAGCCTTGTAGAAGGTGTAGCTCATTGCGCCGCCGATAAGCAGAGTGTCGCACTTATTGAGCAGGTTTTTGATAACGCCGATCTTGTCGCCGACCTTCTTGCCGCCGAGGATGGAAACGAAGGGACGCTCGGGAGCAGAAAGAGCGCCGCCCATGAAGCTGAGCTCCTTATCGATAAGGAAGCCCGAAACGGCGGGGAGGTAGTGAGCAACACCCTCGGTGGAGGCGTGGGCGCGGTGAACGGTGCCGAACGCATCGGAAACATAGAGCTCCGCGTAGGAAGCGAGAGCCTTTGCAAACTCGGGATCGTTCTTCTCCTCTTCCTTATGGAAACGGAGGTTTTCAAGAAGCAGCACTTCGCCTTCCTTGAGCTCGGAAACCTTATTCTTTGCATCCTCGCCGATGATATCGGAAGCGAAGCTGACCTTAACTCCGTCAAGAAGCTCCGCAAGGCGCTTTGCAACGGGCGCAAGGCTCATTTCGGGCACGAACGCACCCTTGGGGCGGCCAAGGTGGGAGCAGAGGATGGTCTTGGCACCGTTTTCGATCAGGTATTTAACGGTCGGAAGAGCGCCCGTTATACGGCTTTCGTCGGTTATTTCGAGCTTATCGTTGAGGGGAACGTTGAAGTCAACGCGAACGAGAACGCGCTTGCCCTTGACGGGAACGTCGGTTACTGAAAGTTTGGACATTTTTCTGTGCCTCCGATACTGTTGTTTTATCTATGGTTATTTCGGTGCAATAATGCACCCTGAGCCTGATTATAGCACTTTAGAAGCAAAACAGCAATACAAACGCGGGCATTTGATTTAATATAGGTAAAGAATTTTTCGGTGAAAAAAGGTCTATAATGACGAAAATTCTTCACCTCTATGCCGCAAATCCATATTGACAAATCTTTATTAAGCAATTATAATAATTCGGAGTTTTGATTTAACCGAAAAGGAGACGATAATCGAAATGAAAACCAAACTCTTCAAACTCGCAGCCCTTATGATCGCCGTGATTATGTTCGCAGGCGTTATCGCGTGCTCTGCTGCCCAGAACGATTCGAGCAAGATCTCTATCGGCAGCGTTGGCAAGGCCAAGTTCACCCTTGCGGATTATATGCAGTTCTACAACACTTATTCCGCATACGCAAGCTATATGCCCGATCTTAACGGCACCATTAAGGAACAGCTCATCAACTACGGCACCGTGCTTACCAAGTGCTACGATGAAAAAATCAAGCTCGATGATGCCGAAGAGCAGGAGCTCAAGGAGTACGTTGAAACCGAGTTCAAAAAAGCAGTCGAGGCCATGACTGTAGATGAGAAGATCGAGGGCGAAGAGGCGATCTACGCCGCAAAGCTCGAGGCCTTCAAGAAGCAGATGAAGGAAAACGGCTACAACGAGAAGTCCTATAAGAAGGAGCTCGAGGAGAACCAGCGCAAGAAAATGATTATGGACAAGCTTCGCGAAAAGATAAACGCGGAGGTCGAGTTCGGCAAGGATCAGGTCAAGTCCTATTTCGACGAGAATCTTGCAACCGATGAGGAGAAGTATAAGGACGACGTTGAGGCGTTTGCCAATGCCTACACCACTTATACCCGCGGCTCCGGCTTCATTCCCCTCTACACCCCCGAGGAAATGTTCACCGTTAAGCAGATCCTTGTTCAGTATGAGAACACCAACGAAGTTACCGAAGAGGTAGAGGGTGTTTTCAACGAGGAGATCAACAAGAGGATCGATGAGATCCGCGATGCGCTCGAGGGCGGCATCAGCTTCGATGATTTCATGAAGGACTACGTTCTGAATAAGGACTACAACGACGATCCCGTTTTCCAGCCCGCAGAGCCCGCTGAGGACGGCACCGAGGCTGAGGAGAGCGAAGAGGTTCTCGGCATGCGCGAGCATGGCTACATCATGAACGAGAAGATCTGCGGCAATTATTTCGACGGCTTCGGCGCCGCAGCCTGCATTCTCAAGTACGGCGAGGATTGGGTAGAGCCCACTCCCGAACCCACCGCAGAGCCCGAAGCAACCGCCGCTCCCGAAGGCACCGAGGCGACCGCCGAGCCCACTGCTGAACCTACCGCAGAGCCCGAAGAGACCACCGAGCCCGAAACCACCGAGGAGCCCGTGAACCTGATCGAGAAGTATGCGATGAAGTTCTACGAGACCACCGATGGTCATAAGATCGCCGAGGTAAAGACTCCCGTTGCGCGCGGCGGCATCCACTTCATCTTCATCAATGAGGAGCTTGAGAGCGGCGCTGCCACCCTCGATCTCAATGACGAGGAGAGCCCCGTTTATGCGAACATCGCCAAGTTCTACAAGCAGCAGCTTCAGGATGAGCATTACAACGCCTCCCTCGAAGAGTGGAAGAAGAACACCAAGGTTAAGCTCAACGAAACCTATATCGACAACTTCGCTAAGACCTATCTCGGCATCAACTGAGAAGGCGGCAGATAAGTAGATACAGATAATCAAGCGGGGCAGCCGATCGGCCGCCCCGCATTGTATTGGCTTTTTAATTTGACCTTAAATATGGACGATAAATCGGCCGGTATTCTTCAGCATAATGCCATTTGCTTTCTTCGCTTGCATTTCTGCCGAGCTTCGCAATCATTATTTGTGCTTTGCCTTATGCGCATGGCGCATCTATAAATGCGAGGTTGTAAATTAAAACTATAAGTATGCTTCCATTTTGTATCTCGGGATAATCCTTCCATTTGACATTGTTTCAATCAAAGAATCGGCAATTTTGAATCCGCATTTTTTATAACAAGCTTGAGCAATACTGTTGTCACGATCCGTATACAGAATAATCTTTCTGATTTCCCTTTGTTTCAAGCCGCACACCAGCTCATGAATGGCAGCCGTCCCAAACCCGTATCCCTGAAAATCGGGAAGCAGTACTGCCATTTTCAGGTATACAGTTCTATCTTCGTTCAGCAACCCATTAATGCCAAGCCAGCCGATCGGAACATCTCCGTTCATGATAATGAAGTCCTCTTCATCGCTGTCGCATAACCATTCTTTAATGGCATCTGCCCAATCTTGTTTTTTGTAGGATTTTCGTTCAGCGCTTGCAGAACAGAAGGATGATTCATCAGTTGATTCAGAAAGCCCGCATCATTTTCGCTGACCGATCTTATTCTTATGTTATCCGATTGATCCACTTACTTATCCTCATTCAAATACCGATTTCATGGTCCGATACCGGCAATACCGTTCGCCGTTACACCGGAGTTCCGACTTCGATCAAATTCCCGTCCGGATCATAAAATCTGACGACCCGCTGCCCCCAACTGTGTGTCATAAGCCGATTTACGAACTCGGTTTTCGGATACAGCTTTTGAAGCTTCTCGACGAAAGCTTCTATATCGGCCTCTTCAAAATACAGTTCCGTACTGTTGCTCCTTGCAGTTATGCTCTTATTTGTAAATTTTTCCCAGTATTCGGCTTGCTGAAGGTACAATCCCTCTGTCAATTCCATGTTGCCGTCATTATCCTTAAGAAGTTTTAGCCCAAACATATCATGATAGAATTTCAGAGCTTGGGCGCAATCCTTTACAACGATAAGCGTTCCTTTGTACTTCATCCTCGCCTCCGTAAATCCCGATCTATCATCGTTTATCATACCGGTTTGTTTTGCCTCAGCTCATTTCAAACATTCCCGTATAAAGCTCGTAATATCTGCCCTTCTTCTTGAGCAGCTCGTCATGGTCTCCGCGCTCGATTATGGAGCCGTGCTCGAGCACCATTATGGCGTTTGCGTTGCGCACCGTGGAGAGCCTGTGTGCGATAACGAGCACCGTGCGATCCCGCATAAGGCTGTCCATGCCGCGCTCGATAAGAAGCTCCGTGCGCATGTCGATGGAGCTTGTGGCCTCGTCGAGTATCAGCACCACGGGGTTTGAAACGGCAGCGCGGGCGATGGAGATAAGCTGGCGCTGCCCCTGCGAAAGATTCGCACCGTCCGAAATGAGCATGGTGTTATAGCCGTCGGGCAGATGGCTTATGAAATAATGAGCGTTGGCGAGCTTCGCCGCCTCGATACATTCTTCATCCGTTGCATCGCTCCTGCCGTAGCGTATGTTTTCCATAACCGAGCCTGTGAAAAGATGCGTATCCTGAAGCACGATGCCGAGCGTGCCTCGAAGATCGGCCTTCTTCATCCTGCGGATATCGATGCCGTGCCGTCGTAGGTTATCTCGCCGCCGCTGATATCGTAGAAGCGGTTGATAAGATTCGTTATAGTGGTTTTGCCCGCACCGGTGGAGCCTACGAACGCGATCTTCTGTGCGGTCTTGGCGTAGAGCGAGATATCCTTTAAAACCTCCACCTTGCCGTCATAGCTGAAGCGAACGTTATGCAGCTCGATCTTGCCCTTAACAGGCACTTTGTCAAAGCCGCCGTCCGCTTTCGGAACACGCCAACAGCTCTCACCGTCCGCACCCGTGCCGATCGTAACGTCGCCGTCGTCGATATCGGCGGGCTCATCCATCAGCGCGAATATGCGCTCCGCGCCCGCAAGCGCGAGCAGAACAAAGTTGAACTGCTGCGAGATCTGGCTCATTCTGTCCGCAAATTGGCGGATATACTGTAAAAACGCAATCAGCACGCTGCCCGTTGAAACGAGCCCGACCACGCCGAGCGTGGTGGTGATGGAATAGAAGATATGCGAAAGATTGTTCATTATAGGGCCAACAATGTTCGCGTATGTGCTTGCCCTTGTTGCCGCGGCGCACAGCTCATCGTTGCGCTCGTCGAACTCCCGAACAGCCGCTTCCTCGTGGTTGAACGCCTTTACGACGCGCTGACCTTCCAGCAGCTCCTCAATATAGCCGTTCACAGAGGCAACCGCTTTCTGCTGGCGCGCAAAGTTCCTTGAGCTGCGCTTGCCGATGTATTTGACCGTCAAAAACACGATAACGCCCATCACGGCAACGATCAAAAAGAGCTTCACGGATAAAACGAGCATCATCGCCACAACGCCTATAAGCGAGGTAACGGAGATTATGAGCTGCGTTATGCTGTGGTGCATAAGCTCGCGGAGCGCGTCCGTGTCGTTCGTATAATAGCTCATCAGCTCGCCGTGCGTATGCGTGTCAAAATAGCCGATGGGCAGATCCTGCATGTGGTCAAACATATCCTTCCGCAGATCGCAGAGCACCGTTGCGGCGCATTTTAGCATCAGTAGATTGAGAATATAATTCGTAATGATGCCAAGAACGTACAGCCCCGCCATGCCGATAAGCAGAGCAAGATACTTCGCATGTGCAGCTTCCTTGGTTATGTTCGCTTCCTCGAGCACGGCAACGAGCGGGCGCATCATATAGCTTGCGGCGATCGTTGAGGCCGAGTATAAAAGTATCGCTATAACAGCCGCAATGAACGGCGCGCGGCAGCTTCCGTAGTATCTGAAAAGCCGCATAAGGGTTTGCATCGGGCTTGAGGGACGGTTAGCTGCGCTCTTGCCCTTGTGGAGCGGCTGCTTTCTTATACGCTTCATATTCACGGCGCCGTTTTTATTGCTTGATTTACTCATTTGCGGCCGCCTCCTTGTGCTGTGAAGTGTATACCTCGCGATAGATCTCGCTGCGACCCATAAGCTCATCGTGAGTGCCGATATCCGATATGCAGCCCTCCTTCATAACGATTATCCTGTCCGCATCCATGATGGAAGAGATGCGCTGAGCGATTATGAGCTTGGTCGTGGTGGGTATGAATTCGCGGAAGGCTTTTCTGATGCTCTCGTCGGTGCGTGAGTCAACAGCACTCGTGGAGTCATCCAGAATAAGTATCTTCGGTTTTTTCAAAAGCGCTCTTGCGATGCAAAGCCGCTGCTTCTGACCGCCCGAAACGTTCACACCGCCCTGCCCGAGCTCCGTGTCGTAGCCTGCGGGGAAGCCGGAAACGAAATCGTGCGCGCAGGCGAGCTTGCAGGCCTCTATTATTTCCGCATCGCTCGCATTCGGATCCCCCCAGCGCAGGTTTTCCTTTATGGTTCCTGAAAACAGCATGTTCTTCTGCAAAACCATCGAAACGCTTTCGCGAAGCTCATACAGCGAATAATCCTTTATATCCCTGCCGCCGATCAAAAGCTCGCCCGAAAGGATGTCGTAAAAGCGGGGGATGAGCTGAACCAGCGTGCTCTTGCCCTCGCCCGTGCCGCCGATTATGCCGATGGTCTCGCCCGAGCGGATATGAAGATCGATATTGCGAAGCGTGAGATTTGTTTCGTCGTTCGTATAGCTGAAGCAAACGTTTCTAAACTCGATCTCGCCGCTTTCGACCTTGAGCTCGCTCTCGGTTTCGGGAATGTCGGGCACCTCTGCAAGCACCTCGGTGATCCTCGCAACGGATTCGCGAGTCATCGTGAAGATAACGATTATCGCCGCCACCATCGCGAGCGCGCCGATGACCTGGTTGGTGTAGGTAAGAAGGCTGACGAGCTCGCCCGTGTTCAGCGTTCCGCCGAGCACGCTCTCGCCGCCGAGAAGCAAAAGTATTCCCGAGCAGGTCCACATAACGCCGAGCTGCAGCGGATTTGTCCATGCAAATAGCCGCTCCGCCTTGATATGCGCCCTTTTGAGGTCGTCCGCCGAGGCGTTGAAGCGTTTTTTCTCGTATTCCTCGCGAACGTAGCTTTTAACCACCCTTATTGCGGTCAGATCCTCCTGAACGGAAGCATTCAGCGCATCGTATTTTTTGAGCCAGATCCTAAAGCGCGGTCTGCCGATAACGGCGAATACTATCAGCACCGCCACGAGCACCGGCAGCGCCAGCATGAAGATAAGAGAAAGCTTCGTGTTTATCCGAAACGCCATTATCGCCGCAAGCACCATCATAACGGGGGCTCGAACGAAGACGCGAATGGCCTGCATATAAAGGTTTTGAATGTTGTTCACGTCCGCCGTGGCGCGCATAACGAGGGAGGGAGTGGAGAACTTATCCGTGTTTTTAAAGGAGAAGGACTGAATCTTTTCAAACAATGTGTGGCGAAGGTTCTTTGAAAAGCCCATCGCGGCAACGGCCGCCGTTCTTGCGCCGAGCATTCCGAAGGCAAGCGAAAAAAGCGCTGCTGCGATCATCAATGCGCCAAGCGTGAGGATGAAGCGCGTATTGTCCGCAATAAGCTCGGGCGAAAAGAGCGATCTGAGCTGAAAATCCGCCTTGCGGTACAGCCCGCCGTCAACGATGGCGGCCATGAGCAGGGGGATGAAAACCTCCATAGCCACCTCGAATATCATCAGCACGGGCGTTATAAGGGTGGGGAACACGTACCCATTGGAGCAGGGCAGTATCGCGCGGAATCCGCGCTCTTTATTAAGGTTCGATTTATTCGATGACATAAAACTAACTCCGTTGAGCGGCGACCCAAGCAAGGAAGCGCCGCTGAGATTTCGATATCGACTATCAATTTTACCACGATGCGCACTAAAATGCAAAGGGCAGAGGCTTGAAAACGGTGTGTTGGACGGCGCTGAAGCAATTCTTTTCATACGGATGGGGGAGTGCGGCGATGCTTGGGAGCGGTATTTAATCCCGAAAAGGAAGAAATGCTAAATTATATTTGTAATGACCCTGTTTTCCTATTGATTTTTTTTCGTTTTTACATTAAAATTATTAACGATTTTGTATTTAAGATGCCGCTTTGTGCGTTTAAATTTGAACGGAGGGTTCATTCGAGTAATGAAGAGAAATTTTGCCAAGGTTTTTTGTTTGCTGCTGATCGGAGCGATGCTGCTTGGAGCCGTTTCATGCAGCTTTATCCGCAGGGATGACGGCTGGGTAACTCCGACCGCCACGCCCGCCAACGAAGATGAGCAGACGCCGCCTCCGAGCGACCCGGCTTCTTCGCTCGAGCCGGATCAAACGCAGCCTTCCAATACCGATCCTGCTGAATCGCAGTCTCGGCAGACGGGGCTTCCCGAGGAAACCCCCGAGGGCTCTGCATCTGCTGCTCCCGATACCGATCAGCCGACCGATGCCGCTCAGACCGATCTGCCCGATGTTACCGGCACCGGCGCGGTCGATCCGAACGAAACTCCGGCGCAGGGTGTGACAGGTGCTCCCGCGGAGCCCACTGCTGCCGCCACTCCCGTTATCACCCAGAGGCCCACGCCTACTCCCACGCCCACTCCGAGACCCACTCCCACGCCTGTGCCCACACCCCAGACCCACCCCTATCCTTCGGATGAGGATGAGATCAGGTATGCGGAAGCGGGCAAGAGGCTGATGAGAACGCTTCAGGCGATGCCCGGCTATGAAAAGCTCGATATCAGGGCGCGCAGCGGTTATCCCTACCTCATCGCGATAAACAAGGCTGTCGCCAAAAACACGGTCACCGTTTTCTGCGTGGACGAGGAGGGCAACTACACAAGACCCTATCTTGCCATGGTTTGCTCCGCAGGAAACGACACTCCGCACGGCGTTTTCAACACCATGAACAGATACAGCTGGCACACGCTCATGGGGCCGTGCTACGGTCAGTACTGCACCCGCATCGTTGGCGGCGTGCTGTTCCATTCGGTTCCCTACACTACCAGGCATAAATACGACCTCAAGTACACGTACTACAATAAACTCGGCAATCTGGCTTCTGCGGGCTGCATCCGCTTGCCCTGCAATGACTCGAAGTGGATCTACGACAACTGCCCCCTCGGCACCACCGTCGTTATCTATACCGACTCGAGCAGCGCCGGTCCCATGGGTCAGCCAACACCGATGCGTCTTGACGTAAACGATATCTACCACCGCGGCTGGGATCCGACCGATCCCGACCGTGCGAATCCCTGGGGCGACGGCTATAAGGCGGGCTATACGATCCGCTCTCAGATAGCCATTGCGGATTACGAGTATGCTATGGCTCACGGCCTCTGGAACGGCACTATAAACAGACCCGAGGATCCGACACCCACGCCTCCCGGCATGACGCCTTCGCCGATGCCGACAAATACGCCCGAGTTCACTACGGCGCCCACGGGTACGCCCAGGCCCACGGATACGCCCAGGCCCACGGATACACCCAGGCCGACGGACACGCCTAAGCCCACGGACACCCCGATGCCGACGGACACGCCTAAGCCCACGGACACCCCGGTGCCGACGGACACGCCTAAGCCCACGGACACCCCGGCGCCGACGGCTCCCATCGTGCCCACTCCAAAACCCACCGTGGAGCCTACGACGGCGGCACCGCCGTCCACGCTGAAACCCACGGCTGCGCCTACCGACAAGCCGTGAGCGTATTTTGAACTCAAACAGGCGTATATCGTTGAAACACGTTGATTATGATGGGGGCGGCACGAATGAGTGCTGCCTCCGATTACGCAAGGGCATGATATTGTGCCTGATAAGCGGCGTATTCGCTCTGTGCCGAATAAACCGCCAATGATAATGGGGGGCATTATGAAGTCGATAAACGTATTCGTTAGTGTACTTTTCACCATATTCACGCTGAGCTATCTGTATCAGTATCTATACATTTTCGTTGCTTGGCTTGGAAGAAGAAAACCGAAAAAGAATGAAAAAAAGAACCGCTTCACCGTTCTCATCTGCGCTCGAAACGAGGAGCTCGTTATCAAAAACTGCATCGAAAGCATATTTGCCCAGAATTATCCGAGGGAGCTTATAAAGGTTTGTGTCTGTGCAGACAACTGCACCGACGAAACTGCCGAGAGTGCAAGAACTGCGGGAGCAACCGTTTACGAGCGATCCAACAAAAAGCAGATAGGCAAGGGCTATGCTCTTGAATATCTGTTTGAACGCGTTATGGCCGACGATCCCGATTTTGCAGATGCCTTCATCATCTTCGATGCGGACAATATCGTGGACTGCGAATTCATATCCTCGATGAACGATATGCTCGGCGAGGGCTACAACGTTTCCACTTGCTATCGAAACACCAAGAATTATGACGACAGCCTTGTTGCTGCATGCAGCGGGCTCTGGTTCCTTCGCGAAAGCAAGTATCTGAACCATGCGCGAATGACGCTCGGCTCCGGATGCGCCGTTTCGGGCACGGGCTTTATGATAAGCAAGCCCTACCTTGAAAAGATAGGCGGATGGCATTACCACATACTCATTGAAGATATCCAGTTCTCCGTAGAGTGCGCTCTTTCGGATGAGAGGATAGGCTATTGCAGAAACGCGATCGTCTACGATGAACAGCCTGCAAGGTTCGTAACCTCGTGGAATCAGCGCATACGCTGGTGCAAGGGTTATTTTCAGCTTCTTCAGAACTACAGCGGCAAGCTGATAAAAAAGATGTTTAAGGGAAGCTTCACCTGCTTCGATATGTTCATGAATCTTTCCCCTGCATACTTCATCAGCATCGTTGCCCAGTTCGTTTTCGTCATCGGTCTTTTCGTTAGCTTTTTCACCGGCAGGATGGACTATATTGAGGTTCTAAAGGCATTTGCCAAGCTCCTGCTCACGGGCTATCTGACGCTTTTCGTTGTGGGAGCGATAACCACGGCGACCGAATGGAAACATATCCGTGCAAACCCGATCATAAAGCTTGTTACTGTGATCGTTTTCCCGCTGTACATGTCTACGTATCTGCCGATAACGATAATCTCTCTGTTTTCAAAGCCAAGCTGGAAGCCGATCGAGCACACGAGTCCCAAAACGATGAAGGATTTCGGCTGAAAGCAATGAATTACATCTAAAAAGCAGCCCCGAGTCGGTCAAACCGATTCGGGGCTGTTCGCATTAAGCTGTGCCGTGCCGACTTTCGTGGGTTATTCGTCGGTCTTATCGTTTTCGCAGCAATCCTCGCCGCACTCGCATTCGCAGGCATCCTCGGTGGGAAGCTCGGAGCCGCAGATAACGCAAACTTCGGCGTTGGTGTTCGCTGCACCGCACATCGGGCAAACACTCTTCCTCTCAACGTAGGTGCGCTTCTGCTCGATCTCATCGCCAATGGCGCGGATGCTCTCCTTGACAGAAAGGATGGAATTGATGATCTGAGCATAGGCTTCGTCGGTAGCCTCGCCCATTTGATAGCGGGTGAATACGAACTGTCCGAGGCGCTCGTAAAGCTCGGGCAGCTTGCGCTTTTCCTCGGCAAGCTTTAGATTAAGCTTCGCTGAATCGGTCAGCTCCTTGGTCATGCTGGTAAGTTTGTCAAATAATGCCATTTCATTATACCTCCATTAACGGTTTGTGCATTTCAATGCATGCGCAAAATAGCTTTATATGCTTTTCGCGCATTGGGGATCACTTGCAAACGCTGTCAATAAAGCTTGCAAGATAGGGGATGTCAACGCGCTTTCCGTTCAGCGCACAAAGGCCGCTGAAAACGAGGAACGCCGTAACCACGATCCTTACGACCCAGTTGAGAACCTTAAAGAAGCTCCAGGGCAGGATAACGCGGAACAGCAGCCAGGACACTATCAACAGAACGCACAGCAGCAGGATAGTGAAACACGCTCTGCGAACGAAGCCATTGCCCTCCACAAAGAAAAGCGCGGCGGCAAGCGCAAGCAGTAAAAAGCCGAGCAGGCCGGAGAAGCCGCTGAGCAAGCTTACGGCAGCGCCGAAGAATAGGAGTATCGCAGCGAAAAGATTCGCGCTCAAGCCCTTGATAAGGGTTGATTCACCGTTGTTCATAAAACACCTCCGGAAGTATTATTGTCACGCGCGACGGATACGATGCGGCCTTGCCGCTTTTGCATCCAAAAAGAATTATATTATTTTTGAGGATGTTTTTCAAGTGCTGAATATGACATTTCTGTGAATTACATAAAACTTATGATGGCAAATAGTGTATAAAAAAGCTATTCGACAAGGCTTTGCATCAGCTTGGACGAAATTTCAACACAAACCGGCTCTGCACTCGGATCAGCGTTTTTTGCTGTTCATTTTTGAACAATACTGTGTTATAATAAGATAAAGGTATAAAGCTGTTTCAGGAGGAACTTCAAAATGAATGAAAAAACAAAATGCGCGGAAAGCTCAGCGCTGCGTATCCGCATTGATTATAACAACATGCTTTCAACAGTCGTTGGCGAGCACGGCATCAGCCCCGCTGAGCTTGAAGCAATGCACGAAAGGCTCGCTTCCGCCCGCGATGCGGTGGATGCAAAGCGCGATTCCATGCGCTGGCGCGATCTTTATATAACCGAGCGCGCCAACCTTTCAGCAATCCTTGAAATGGCCGAGTTCGTGCGCTACAGAGCCGAAAACTTCGTTGTGCTCGGCATTGGCGGAAGCGCGCTTGGCCCCATCGCCGTTCAGCAGGCGATAGCGCATCTGCACCATAACGATCTTGGCAAGGCCGTAACGGGCTGTCCGCGCATCTTTGTTGAGGATAATATCGATCCCGAGCGCATGGCGGCGCTTTTGGACGTTATCGATCTTGATAAAACCGTTTTCAACGTCATAACAAAATCGGGAAGCACATCCGAGACCATGGCGCAGCTTCTTATAGCCACCAAGCTGCTTCTCGACAGGTTCGGCGAGAAGGATCTTCGCGAGCATCTCATCGTTACCACCGATAAGGAGAAGGGCAACCTCGTAGGCATAGCCAAGAAATACGATCTGCACACCTTCGTGGTTCCGGACGGCGTTGGCGGCAGGTTCTCCGAGCTCTGCCCCGTGGGTCTGCTTCCCGCGGCGGTCGCCGGCATCGATATTTCCGCCATGCTCGACGGCGCGGAGCTGATGGACTGCATCTGCACCAATGCCGAGGTTGAAAAGAACCCCGCGCTGATGCTTGCGGGGCTTGAGGTGCTTGCAATGGAGAAGCACGGCGCGAATATCGGCGTTTTAATGCCCTATGCGGATTCACTCAAGTATATCGCCGATTGGTATGCGCAGCTCTGGGCGGAATCCCTCGGCAAAAAGAAGCTCGAGGGCGGCAGGATGCTCCGCTTTGGTCAAACCCCGGTCAAGTCGCTCGGCGTTACCGATCAGCATTCTCAGGTGCAGCTCTATACCGACGGCCCCTTCGATAAAACCATCACCTTCATCGGTGTTGAAAGATTCAGAAGGACCGTCGAGATCCCGCATGTTTTCGACGATATCCCGGCCGTCTCGTTCCTTTCTGGGCATACGCTGAACGAGCTTATAAACGCCGAGCGCATTGCCACGGAGCATGCCGTGACCGCCAGCGGGCACATGAACAAAACCATCCTTCTGCCCGAGGTAAACGAGTTTACGCTCGGCCAGCTTCTGATGCTGTTTGAGCTTCAAACCGCCTATGCGGGCGAGCTGCTCGGCATAGATGCCTTCGATCAGCCCGGCGTGGAGGAGGGCAAGAACGCGACCTACGCACTGCTCGGCAAGCCCGGCTATGAGGATAAGCTCAAGGAGCTTCAAGGGCGTTCCGCAAAGAACGATAAATACGTAATCTGAATTGACTTAAATAAAAAATGAAAGGATGCGGCGATTAAGCCGCGCATAAGCCGGTTGTTTCAGAATTTCAGCCTGAGAAAAATAGATTGGTTCACCGTGCTGCTCAGCCTTGCTATTATCGGCTTCGGCATAGTTGCGCTTGCCTCGGTAATGAGCAAGCCCTACGACGGCACCGAAGCGAGCCTGAGCGATTATCTCAGCCACTTCAACCAAGAGTACCTTAAGAAGCATATCGTGAATATCGCCGTCGGAATGGCCGCGCTCTCGGTATTTCTCGTTGTGGACTACGAGTATTTCAAGCACCTTGCGTGGCTTATGTATGCGGGAATAATCGGACTGCTTCTTATGCTCTTCGTTTTCGGCGCGGTGCGCGGAGGTGCGCTCGGCTGGTTCGTTTTCGATTCGCTCGAGCGTGCGATACAGCCGGGCGAGCTTAGCAAGATAGCCGTCATCGTAATGGAGGCAAAGATAGTTTCCAAAGCGATGGATGAGAACGGCGGCCTGTTTCGCTTTACGGACGTTTTAAAGGCGCTCGCGTTCACTGCAATTCCGTTTCTCATCATCGTTCGCCAGTCGGACTACGGCACGGCGATCGTGCTGCTCGTTATCACCGTGGCGATCTTCTTCGCCGCAAGAATAAGGTGGTATTATATCGTTGGAGCGGCGGGTGCCGCCGCGGTCGGGCTTCCGCTTGTTTATAAATTCATCCTAACAGACACCCAGCGCCAGAGGATAGACGTTTTTCTCGATCCCTCGGCGGTGAGCAGCGATGCAAGATATCACGTAGAACGATCTCAGATGGCGATAGGCTCGGGCAGGCTGAACGGCAAGGGGCTGTTTGCGGAACCCACGCTTTCGCAGCTTCGCTACGTTCCCGCAAGGCATACGGACTTCATCTTCAGCGGCATAACCGAGGCCATCGGCTTCATCGGAAGCGCCGTGCTGATTGCCGCATACTTCATTCTTGTGATCCGTTGGATCTATATCGCCATGCGTGCGCGCGATAATTTCGGTATGCTGCTCGTAGTCGGCGTTGTCGGCCTGTTTACCGCTCATATCTTTGAGAATATTGGCATGACGATGGGAATAATGCCCGTAACAGGCATACCGCTGCCGTTCATCAGCTACGGAGGCTCGAATATGCTCGTAAACCTTATCGGCGTTGGCATCGTGCTGAACGTCTACATGCGCAGGATCCATCGAACGAGGCTTCATCCGAACGGCTGACAGCAGCGTAAAACAAGGGGTAAATATGGAGATAATTCGCTTTGCTTTGGGAATAAGATTCGCGCCCGTTGCGCAGGACGATGCAGCCTTGGAAAGGCTCTTGCAGGAAGTGCCAAAAAAGCGCTTCAACGGCATGAAGCTCTATGCGGGGCATTGTGCGATCGACGAAAAGGACGATGAACGCATTCTAACGGTCGTAACGATGGGGCAGGGGATCAAGAAAACCAAGGCGCTGTATAATTCTATCATCAAAAGTTCCGCGCTCAACGGCATGCTTGCGGAGCATAGACCGATAATCCTAACGAACGCCATAGCGCGCCTCGATGGGCTTGAATATTGCGGCGAATTCAATAAAAACGGCGAGCTCATAAAGGCGGAAACGGCGGGGGAAATCGGTCAAGGCGCGCCTATCGATCAATAATATATCGGTCATTCGGCAGAAAGTACTTGACAATGCACACGCAATGTATTATAATAGCAAAGCCGCCTAAATGAGGCGGCCAAGTGGGAGCATAGCTCAGCTGGGAGAGCATCTGCCTTACAAGCAGAGGGTCATAGGTTCGAGCCCTATTGTTCCCACCAAATGGTCCGGTAGTTCAGTTGGTTAGAATGCCAGCCTGTCACGCTGGAGGTCGAGGGTTCGAGCCCCTTCCG
>CADBGC010000019.1:0-22186 GCA_902794055.1 uncultured Eubacteriales bacterium
ATCGAAGGGCTGTCCCGAAGCGCGGTCTTCGATTGTTATGATTTATGAAGGGCAAAGAGCGCAAAAAGAAAATGTGTATGTTTTATTAAATCTTTCAAAACCGTTTGAAAGCGCTTGCCGCCTCTGCGATCATGCTGTATAATCAAAATTACCGAGAAACGGAGGAGAAGAGAATGAAAAAAGCCGCGATCGCGATCATTGCACTTGCGCTTGCCGCGCTGCTTGCAGGCTGCGCAAATATAAACGGTCCGGTGCCGCTGAAGCCGATGCAAACGGCGCAGACCGGCGTACAGCCCGAGCAAAGCCATGCGCCCGCTTCGGATGTGCCTGTTCCCACGGCGCATGAAACGCCCAAGCCCACGGTCGAGCCAACAGCGGTGCCGACGGCAGCTCCGACGACGGTTCCCACTGCCGTTCCTTCGCCTACGCCGGAGATTCGCGAGATCTCGTTCTATGACGAGGCTGCGGAGCTTCTGCGTTTAACGCCCGTTTTTTCGGACTACGGCGGGCTCGATGACGATGCGCCCGATGATGCGGTGCTGTATCACATTGGCTCGAT
Source organism: uncultured Eubacteriales bacterium (assembly GCA_902794055.1). Classification (GTDB taxonomy): domain Bacteria; phylum Bacillota; class Clostridia; order Christensenellales; family CAG-138; genus PeH17. The sequence goes on from CADBGC010000019.1 coordinate 560, forward strand.
AGGGGAAGATTTCAACCGCGGGCCGCAGTTTTTCGCCTCAAACGGGGAAAACAGCGTCGTTTACGACATGAACTGCGAAACCTACGTTTATGACGGAAGCGGCGCGAAGCTCGATAGATTTTCCACCGGTCTCGGCTTTGAGAACTGCGCGATGCTGATCGGCGATCTGCTTTACACGCCCTCGAGCATAAGCGATATCAAAACGGGTCGAATCATCAACGAGCTATCCGGGGAGGATGCGGAGCACCGCTATTTCGCGGGGATGGTGCAGTCTTCAAGGAAGCCGAGGCTCATAGTTCAGGAATCCGCTTTTTCAAATGCGTCCGGCACGGTCTATACCTACGAGTACTTTTACTACGAGCTGAACGGCGCTTTTATCTGGCAAAAGGCCGAGCAGCTCTGCGCCGTTATCGCCAGCTCCAACGGCAAGTGGTCGAAGATCATGCTTCCGAGCGGCGCGGAGTACAATGCGAACGTGACCGGATTCGAACCATTGGGAACGGACGAAGAAGGCAATTTCTATTTCAAAAATACTTATAATAACGGCTTTTACAGCGATCGGGATATGGCAAGCCATGTAATCAAGCTCTCAGAGCAGGGCGCGCTGCTTGCAAAGATGGAGATACCGATCAGACGTTATTCCGGCAACCTGTTTGAAGGTCCAATAAAGATGACACTTGCCGATGACGGTACGGTCTATATCGGCGCCGCGCTGATGGAGGATTTCGTTGTTTGGCAGGTAAAAATGTGAGCGATAGTACTTGCGTATAGTAAGCCGCGGCGGCAGCTACCGCGGCTTGATTCTCACTTGCGATCAAACACACCATTAATTCTTGTCGGTGATGCTCCTTGCGTAGAGCTTTTCCACCTCGGAAACAAGCATTGTCATGAGCAGATCGACCGTCTTTTTATCCGTTGAGCGCACTCCTTTTAAAACAGCGAAGCCCTTGTCGGCGAGCATATTTCCTAACTTCACATACTTCCTTGCATTCGGGTGCTCATCGAGCAATGCATTTATACGCGATAATTGATCGACAATCTTGTAGGCCGAATTTAGATTCGCATCGCTATATTTCCTGAAACTATGGAAAAAAATGTCAACACCGTATTTGATAAGGCAGTCGCACAGCAGCATCTGACGGCATAGCTCATCCAAATACTTGAAGCGCATAAGGATGGCGCGCAGTTTCTCCGAAAACTCACGGTACATTTCGGGCGAGGCATTCGGATGATCTACGAAGGCGTTGTAGTACATGTTTGCGGTGGCGTCACTTAAGTACTTCAGGCCATGCCCTGGGTTGGCGTCATCTTCGTTTATATAGTCTACAAACTTATCAAGGGATATCAGCATCCATTCGGTATTATCCTCATGCCCAACGATGCGCCCATTCAAACAGATATTTGCAAGGCCCTTTGAAGCCATAAAGGCTTTCAATGAATAATCCTGCTCCGTGGTTTCGCTCATATAGCGGTATTTCAGCGCAATATCATACAGCCGAGCAAGCATGGCGGAGGACTCGGCCTCGGGAATGCGGACGCTCAGATACGCCTGATGTGCAAGCAGATTATTCATGGTTTGACGGATGAGCGAAAGGAAAACCGAGGGCTTGGCAGCGCCGGTATTCACAAAGTCTATCCGCTCCTCAAGCGCGAGAAGCAGAGCATAGAAACGCTTTGTACCGTATGAGTGAATGATCGAGTCGCCGCGCTGGATATAGTAATACACAGCTTCATCCACAAGCTCGATATTTTCCATATACGCTGCAACTTTAAGCAGAAAAGTGGTGTCCTGGCTCAATCTGGATAAGCCGTAGCGTATACCGTGCTCATTCAGAAAATCGCGCTTATATATCGCGCTCCAGTGCTCTGCGTAGAAACAGAAAGGGCGGGGGCTCTTACCGATAAGATACTGCCGTATAGCATGATTGACCTCCTTGAAGGTGTGCTTGTCCGTATCTTTTATGGAGCTGTCCTTATGAACGACACAGCCGAGCCCCTTTACGATCTCGGCGCCGCTTTCAACAGCTCTTTTATAAAGAAGCTCAAAGAAATCCGGAGCAATGATATCATCCGAATCAATGAAGGAAAGATACTCTCCCATTGCGCTGTCGATGCCGACGTTTCGCGCATAACCCTGCCCTGAGTTTTCATCAAGGCGGATGATACGGATCCTGTCATCCTGTGTGCGGTATTCATCGATGATCCGCGCAGAACCGTCCGTGCTGCAATCGTCAACAAGGATAAGCTCAAAATCGGTGAACCTTTGAGCAAGTATCGAGTCGATACAGGCGTGAATGTACTCTTTTACGTTGTATACGGGTATTATTACCGAAATTTTAGGATGCATCACGATAGTTCTCCGTTTTTTTTCTTTTCGATGAGACGGTTCAGCGAATCGGCGGCAAGCGTAAACCGAGCCATAACGGCGCCGAACTGCTTGTCGCTTTTTATCCGTGAAGATGAGGAAGCAAGCAGAAGACTGTTGTAAAAACTAACCGCAAAATCATAGTACTCTGAAGCGGCATCGGGATGATCCGAAAGCAGGGCCACAGTTTTGCTCATCGCGGCAACACCGTCCTTGAAGGACTCGATGTTGAGGATACCGGGCTTGGTCGGCATCAAATCAACGCCGTATTCAACAAGCGCTCGAACGCTGACGGGAAGAAGGGGAAGCAATTCCGGCGTGTTCAGGCATGAAAGCTTTTTGTTCATAGAGTCGACGAGCCATTGATGGAATTCGCACTCATCCGTGAGATCGCGAAAAGCAGGACTTTTTCGCACTTCTTTGATGGCTATTGCAAGATATTTGATCGCCTGATCCTGCTGAGCCGGAGCATTGGCAATATGCTGTGCAAGTCGCTCCAAATCGGCGAGCTGAACCTCGATCTCATTATCGAGCGAGGCCGATTTTCCCAGCAAAGAGATGTTCTCGGTGCCTTTCGAGCTTAAAAAAACGCTTATTGCATAATCATCTTCTGAGAGCGCGTCCGCATATTTGAAGCCGCTTGCCAGCTCGTACAGCCGTTGAGCGTATTTTTCGGCATCCACCTCGGGATATTCGAAGAAACGAAGGCAGGAGTGGATCCTCAGCCCGAATCGGAGCTTGCGAACGGCAGTGTTTACGATAGCTTCGGGCTTGATGCGGGCACTTTCCAAAAAACTAAACTGTTCCTTCAGCGATGCACTGCTGCTTTCGAAGCGTTCTTTGGAGAGGATGCGCGATTGAGACTCCGCTCTGTGATAATGGTAATATTTAGCCAAGGGCTCAAAAACAAAGGAGTCGGAAAGCACTCCGGCCATCAATAAAAATACGCTGTCCTCTCCAACGATGGTATTTCCGTAGCGAATATTATTCTTGATGATAAAATCACGGCGATAGACAGCCGAAAAATGCCATTGGTAGAAAAACTCGCAGATACTCTTGCCCGATCGCATCGACCTGGAGATAAGATCGTTTTGATGCCGCATTTTAAGCATGCCGGATTCGGAATCAAGATCGTTTGCAAACACCTCGAAGCAGGAGCCCTTTATGATATCATCGGAGGTCTCCGCGGCTTTAGCATAGAGAAGCTCAAGAAAATCGGGTGCGATCATATCGTCCGAATCAACGAAGGAAAGGTATTCTCCGCGTGCGGCTTTGATGCCGAGATTGCGCGCGCCGCCGGGACCTTTGTTTTCATCAAGCTTTATTATCAAAACACGGGGATCGGAGTCGGCATAGCCTTTAAGTATGCCGAAAGAACCGTCCTTGGAAGCATCGTCGATGAGGATGACTTCGATATCCTCAAGCGTTTGGCTGAGTATCGAATCCACGCATCGCCTCAGATACTCCTCGGAATCATGCACGGGAGTTATTACGCTTATTTTAGGCTCATTCATTCTTTTTGCTCCTTGTGCGGGATTTGCCTGCATTGCTCAAAAGAGTCAGCACGCCTGGAATATCATTATTGGTAAGCATATTGAGTATGCATCGAAGCTGATCGTTTACAGCGGGGTTCGGATGAAGCTCACGATCAGTGAAGGAGCATATAACTCTTTGCGCATCAACCGAGCTTAAAAAAGCTTCGAGCATAGAATTGCTCGCTTCTATAGGAGCATTTGCCTGAACCTTCAGCATTTGCATTATAACCATGAATGCATAAAATAATACGGCATCACTGCGCTCGCCGTCGAGCGAATCGAGCTGAGAAACGAGCACCCCGAACGCAGCTACGGCATCCTTGATAAAAGCGGGGCCTGTACGATTGACAATGGAGCCGGAAACGTGGTTGTACTGATAAAGCTTTTTAAAGATCAACACAGCATTTGTGCATGAGGAATATGCCGCTTCGTTGAAGATAAGGTCAACGTACATCGAGCAAGCCTCGTTGAAACGAACCTGCGAATCGAGCAGCATTTTGCGCCTGTAAGCCTTGGCGCACTGATGCCTGAGCAAAAACTCGTTAACCTCGCTTCCGTCCACTATGCGAGAATAGTATCTCAGGGGGTTGAGCATCGCCAGAAACAGGTCGCGCCCGTTTGCGCGAACTCTTCTTTCGCTTTCGTTGCTTGCATAGTTGGTGAACGCGGCAATAAGAATATCGGGGTCTTCATCCTCGATCGCGACACGCATGGTCTTGAGCGCATTCGGCATATAAAAATCATCCGCATCGAGGAAAACAACGTATTCGCCGGAAGCATTATCAAGACCGATGTTTCTCGCCTTGGAAACGCCCTTCTGCCGAGAGTGAAAAACACGAACCTTATCGAAGCTTTTTTCGTATGCTTTTGCTATATCAAGGCTGTTGTCCTCGGATGCGTTTTCTATCACAAGCAATTCGTAATCTGAAAAAGTTTGCGCAAGAATACTCACGATAGCCCTGCTCAAGGTCTGAGCGCCGTTGTATACGGGAAGGATGACCGAGAAATACGGTTTTGTTTCATTCATGCTTCTGTGTTCCGTGCCGTAGGAGGTAGACCTGCGGCAAATTCAGTATAATACGAGCATATTATAGCATAACAAAAAGGTGCTTGCAACAAAAAACGATTGACAAGCACGGGGGAGTGTGTTAATATTTACAATAATTTCGTGGCTCGCGTTACGCCTTGAGCCGGATAGGAGAGTTGATAAATGAAACTGAAAAACGATCTGCCCGTTGTAGAGATAGACGGAGACAGCGTAATTGTTTTTGCGCCGGATGAGGCTAATGCTTTCCGCGGAATGCTTCGCTCCAATCCCACGGCAAAATTTATCATCGACTGCCTTAGCGAGGATACCGACGAGGAGGGGATCCTCAGGAAGCTTCAGGAAGAATTCGATGGCGATGAAGCCGAAATGCGTGAGGATATCGCAATGGTCATCGATAATCTTCGTAAAGCAGGCGCGTTTGAAGAATGAAAACACTTTTACATCCCGATCGGAACGTGATGTCAGCAATAGGAGACGGCAAGCTGCCCCCTTTAGGCACGCTTTGCCGTCCGTCTTTATTTGCGCTACCCGTCAGGCTCGGTTCCGCTTCCCGCGTTTTCAACACCTTCACCCGACAGCTTATCGATGCCGAGGAACTGACGCAGCTCTTTTCGGAACCCCATGAGTTTATTTACACCGGCGATAACGGCACGATCGATGAGCTCATCGGATCGCGCTTTATAGTGCGTTCCGATGCAAATGAGGCGGCCCTTTTCTCTTCGGCAATAAAGATTTTGCATTTGCTTTCGCCTAAGGACACGAAAAAGCACGGCTCCTTTGTTATTCTTCCAACAACGGCCTGCAATGCCCGCTGCTTTTATTGCTTTGAAAACGGCATCGAGTATAAAACCATGGACGATGCAACGGCGGATGCCACAGTTGAGTACATTCTTAAAACAAAAACAGAAGGAGCAATCTCCATTCGCTGGTTTGGCGGTGAGCCTCTTGTTGCCGAGCGCGTGATCGACAGGATAATTGCCGGCCTGAATGATAACGGCGTTGGGTTCGTTTCTGATATAATTACAAACGCATCGCTTATGACTCGCGAGCTTGCCGAAAAGGCAGTCAAGCAATGGCACGTGAATTCTGCTCAGATAACTCTTGACGGCAGAAAATGCGAATACCATAAGCGCAAGGCTTACGTTGATCGTGATCGCGATCATTATACCGCCGCGCTTGATGCGGCAAAGGCGCTTACCGATTTTGGCGCTGCTGTCAATTTCAGGCTGAATGCCGATGAAAACAATGTTGATGAGCTCTTTTTGCTTGCCGATGAGCTTGCAGAGGTATTCAAAGGCAATAAGCGTATCTCGATCTATCCCTTCGATATGTTTGCGAGCCCCGTTTCCCGGATATCCGATGAAGCGAACGACCGCCTGTATTCCCGTTTGATAGAACTTCAGGAAAAGCTTAAGGCACTCGGCATGCTTGCCGGAGAATTCGCCGGCAGACTGCGCACTCACCGCTGCATGGTCGATACTCCGAACGGTTCTTCTGTCATCACCCCGAACGGAGATCTCTTTTGCTGCGAGCACCTTGTGGATGAAGCAAAAATCGGCAGTCTGTTCGACTATGAAAATGAGTCGGAGCCGCGGCGCAGGTTCATTGAAGATAATCTTAGAGAGAAAAAATGCCCCGAATGCCTGCACTGCGTTTATCTGCCCGAATGCACTCAAGGTGCTTTCTGCCCCTCCATGCTTAGAGATTGCAGAAGGAATGCATATTTGATGATCGTAAAAAAACTATTGACTTTAGAGAATAAAGTGCTATAATATCGATGAAACTCATGTTTCAGGAGGTAAAACAACTATGGAAAAAAAGCGTTATGTACGCGCAGAGCAAAAGCTCATAAATATCGCAGTAGATTCTGTGCTGTTCACTAACTCATCATCCTTAAGCGGTGCTCCTATATGCTCCACGCAGGGTTTGGGCTGCCCCACGCAGGGAATAGGCTGCCCCACTCAGGATGTATGCAGGACCCAAAGCACATGTGACTATGACAATAAAATTCAGTTTGGTTTGGGGCAGATCCTGTTTGGAGCTTACGATACTCCGACTCCCTCTGTTTGCTGATAGGTTTTTTCGTGAGCGGATCGAAGCCGACCAAGAATAATAGTGGAAAGTACGATCAACTGACAATTTGTCTTGCCGGTCATATTATTGCTGTACGTTCCTATGGATCGACCCTGAACCGCAAATACTTTAAAAAGTATCTCGCAAATAGCACAGCAGATCAAATAGAGCATACTGTTACCATCGAAAGAAACCTGATAAACGGGCATCCGTTCGGGAACGGGAATCCGTCGGGTTTCTTTCTTATTCATCAGGATATTTCCGATTGGCTTCTGACGAAAAACGTTTTAACTCTTCATGCTGCCTCGCTCACATACCGAAAGAAAGCATATTTGTTTTCCGCTCCGAGCGGCACGGGCAAGAGCACGCATGCGCGGCTTTGGCGCAAGGCCTATGGTAATGAAGTGCGGATCATAAGCGGCGATCAGCCGCTCATACGCATCGATAAAAACGGCGCTTCTGCATGCGGAAGCATTTGGAACGGAAAAGAACATCTCGGAAACAACATTGAGTCGCCGATAGGAGCCATTTGTGTGCTCAGCCGAAGTGAAACCAATTCCATCGCTCGGCTTTCCCCTTTAGATGCGCTGATCAGCCTTTCTGCCAACATCTACATCCCGACCGATCCGAGCCTCGCTTCCGTTGCGCTCGGCCTCTTGCGGGAGCTGGTTCTTACCGTGCCCGTTTATGCGCTTGCCTGCAATATGCAGATCGATGCGGCCGAATTTGCCCGTGATTCCATTGTGGAGTAATCATGAGCATATAGCCTGCTTCGGCATTCGAAGAAAGCTTTTAGAATCACGAATTGAAAACGAAAAAGGACGGGTATTGCCCGTCCTTTGTGACATCAATAATTAGAACTCAACGGAAACGATATGCCCCTGACATCCGTTTCTCGGAACGTTTGCGCCATTTGCTTCGTCGGTGTCGATATGCATGGCGAGCGCGAAGCTCGGGGAAACGCGAACCACAACGTCGCCGAAGATGGTCTTTCTGTCCTCGGTGTTGACCGCAACGCTGACTACGTCCTTATCTTTGAGACCGGCTTCTTCTGCGGCTTCGGGAGTCATGTGGATATGGCGCTTTGCGATGATGAGGCCTTCCTCAAGCTGAACGCTTCCCTCGGGTCCTTCGATCTCGATGGGGGCGGTGCCTGCAAGATCACCGCTCTCACGAATGAAGCCCTCTGCGCGAAGCGCAACGCTGTCGGTCTTGCTTACCTCGACCTGCGAAGCCTTGCGGACGGGTCCGAGAATGGAAACGCGCTCGATCTTCCTATCGCCGTTCTTGATGGTGACCTTTTCCTTGCTCAGAAACTGGCCGGGCTGGGAAAGGGGACGGTCAAAGGTGAGCTCGTGACCCTTGCCGAAAAGGATCTCAACATGCTCCTGAGTCAGATGCACGTGGCGTGCGGATACTTCAACGATAAAATCCATTTTAACCTCCAATTTGCCTATTGGCATAATAACTTATTCTGTTTTACAACATTTGCGGCGAAAAAGCAATAGCAAACGACTAATATATCGTTTGGACTCACAGCTTATCGCCAAAGGATCGTTCGCCGGTTGCGCGTTCTCCAAGGATATTTGCGCTTTTTTCGGTCCAAAATGCAGAATACGGAGTTCCGCTCCTGCGCTTTTTAACGAAATACGGAAGGTTTGCCCAGATGAGGGAGGGGAGACCGATAATCAAAAGGTACGCCGGGCCGAATATAAGCGATTGGATAGTGTGACCGTATTCGTGAACTACTGTTTCGCTGTCGGGAACGTCATTCAGCTTATCCTTCCCGCGGCGAATCTGTTTTTCAGCACCCGAAACGAATAGAAACAGCCCAAGAGAAACGCTCGAAAGAGAGCTCCATACGGTCACGATCGCGCCGTGGTAGCAGAAATGCCGCCTGCGAATATTGAATAAAAACACAACAAGCCCCACGAGTGTCTGGATAAGACCCCATGTACATTGCAGTATTGTATAAAAAAATGCTCGCATTTGATCTTCGTGCCGCGCTTGCGCCAATAGGTATCGGCGGCGAATCAGTATTTGGGATGCTCTCCCAGCGATTAGAATATCACCCGATCGGGTGCATTGTCAATACGAACGGAATTTTTGTCATAAAATATGGAATACGCTCTGCGTTTGTATGCGTATGTGCGGTTGCAAATAAAGCTTTATTATGATATACTTAAAAAGGTTGTTTCTGTTTGAACGATCGCAAGCAGCGAACGAGAAACAGAAACGAATAATCGCTGCCGCAGCTTCAACAAGACTATGCGCTTCGGCGGCAGAATGGAGACAGTATGCAAAACGCAATGCTTTCACTCATCGTTCCCGTCTACAACGAGGAGGAGGTTCTTGAAACCTCATTCAAGCGCATGGACGAGGTGATGCGCGGCATCGGATACGATTACGAGATCATCTACGTAAACGACGGCAGCCGCGATAAGTCGATGAAGATACTTCGCAAAATCGCGAAGGACAACCCTCAGGTCAAGGTGCGCTCCTTCAGCCGCAACTTCGGCCATCAGCTCGCCGTTACCTGCGGCATGGATGCCGCACAGGGCGATGCGCTTATAATAATCGACGTCGACCTTCAGGACCCGCCCGAGGTCATCGAGGATATGGTCAGGGCATGGGAAAACGGTGCCGATATCGCCTACGGTAAGCGCGTAAAGCGCCAGGGCGAAACATTCCTTAAAAAATTTACCGCTTCTTGCTACTACAGGGTGCTAAAGGCAATGAGTGCCGCCGAGATCCCTCTTGACACAGGCGATTTCCGCCTTATCGATCGCCGTGTTGCGGACGTGTTCCTCAAGATGCGCGAGCATAACCGCTTTTTGCGCGGCATGAGCGCTTGGATGGGCTTTGAAGCCGTTCCGATAGAGTTCGTGCGCAATGAGCGCTATGCCGGCAAAACCAAGTATACGCTCAAGAAGATGATTAAGCTTGCCATGGACGGCATCATCGGCTTCTCAGATCGTCCGCTCACGCTCTGCGGCTATTTTGGAGCGGGCGTTTCGGCGCTGAGCCTGCTTGCATTCCTTGTGTTCATCATCCTTGCAATATGCTCCGTGAAGGTGTCCGGGTTGCTCTGGATGTTCTTCGGTCTTGCGCTGCTTATGGGCATCGGTTTCGTTTTCCTCGGCATTCAGGGTGCTTATATGAACAGAATGTACGACGAGCTCAAGAACCGCCCGCTGTATATCGTTGCTGAAGAGTTGAATTTTTAATCATTATAGGAAAAATATCCAAAATTAGCGGTTGATTTTTTCTGAAATCGCGTTATAATAAATACAGGGACGGGTATGCCCGTCCGCCAATCACCAAGATAATATTTGGAGGAAAAACACATGGTAAAGGTTGCAATCAACGGTTTCGGTCGTATCGGTCGTCTGGCTTTCCGCCAGATGTTTGCCGCAGAAGGTTATGACGTGGTCGCCATCAACGACCTCACCTCCGCAAAGATGCTTGCTCATCTTCTCAAGTATGACTCCACCCAGGGCAACTGGGTAGCTCAGGGCCACACCGTGGACTTCCACGAGGGCGAGGGCGAGGATAACTATATCGTAGTAGACGGTCAGAAGATCGTTATCTACAAGATGCCCAACGCGGCTGATCTGCCCTGGGGCAAGCTCGGCGTAGACGTAGTTCTTGAGTGCACCGGCTTTTACACCAGCAAGGATAAGGCAAAGGCTCATATCGATGCCGGCGCCCGCAAGGTCGTTATCTCCGCTCCCGCAGGCAACGATCTGCCCACCATCGTTTACAACGTAAACCACAACACCCTCAAGAAGGAAGACAACATCATCTCCGCCGCGAGCTGCACCACCAACTGCCTTGCTCCCATGGCTAAGGCGCTCAACGATCTCGCTCCCATCCAGAGCGGCATCATGTGCACCATCCATGCCTACACCGGCGATCAGATGCCCCTTGACGGCCCCCAGAAGAAGGGCGACCTCCGCCGCAGCCGTGCCTGCGCGGTGAACATCGTTCCCAACTCCACCGGCGCTGCAAAGGCGATCGGCCTCGTAATTCCCGAGCTTTCCGGCAAGCTCATCGGCGCAGCCCAGCGCGTTCCCACGCCCACCGGCTCCACCACCATGCTCAACGCGGTCGTCAAGGGCAGCGTTACCGTCGATCAGATCAACGAGGCGATGAAGGCTCAGGCTAACGAGTCCTTCGGCTACACCACCGATGAGATCGTTTCCTCCGACGTTATCGGCATGACCTTCGGTTCTCTGTTCGATGCAACTCAGACCATGGTTCTGCCCCTGCCGAACGGCGACACCCAGGTTCAGGTCGTTTCCTGGTACGACAACGAGAACAGCTACACCAGCCAGATGGTTCGCACCATCAAGTTCTTCTCCGAGCTTGGCTGATAGCATACAATCGACAATCCTTTGGCCTGCGCTTTTGCGCAGGTCTTTCTTTCTGCCTGACAGTTGTTTTTAAGCGAAACGAGAATATAATATTTTCTTTGCGTTGAAAAGAACGGAAAACTGTGCTAAAATCAAAGCAAAGAATCCGATTGGAGAAACGCCTCTGTTATGAAAAGAATTCTCAGCTATATTGCCGTCGGTCTTACCGCCGGAGCATTTATCCTGCTTTGCCTTATCTGGGTTTTAAAGATCAATGTGCTGATACCCATACTGATGTTTGCCGCCGCGTTTGTGTTGCTCGGCATCGTTAAGCGTATGCATTCGCAGGACGAGTTAAACTCGCTTTACCCGGCTGATGAGAATAAGGACGGGGAAGAAGGCAGGTGACGAATATGGAAAACGCTCCTAAGAAGAACAAAAAAGGTGCACTGTCGCGTTTTGCTTCATACTACAGGCCCCACATGGGTCTTTTCATGACCGATATGGCCTGCGCGCTGTTCATTTCCGCGGTTGATATCTCGTACCCGCTCATTTCAAGAAAAGCACTTTACGACTATCTGACCCCGGATGCGCCGAAGTATGCTCCTTTCTTCATTCTTATGGCATTATGCTTCGGAATGTACCTGCTGCGCACGCTCGCTACCTTCATCGTTACCTACCTCGGGCATACGCTCGGCGTTAATATCGAGGCCGACATGCGAAGGGACGTGTTTTCCCATCTTCAAAAGCTCGGCTTCAGTTTCTACGATAAATCGAGGACGGGCAAGCTGCTTTCACGCTGCACGAACGACCTTTTCGACGTTACCGAGCTTGCGCATCACGGCCCCGAGGACGTGTTTATCTCGGTCGTGACCTTCCTCGGCGCATTTGTCGCGATGCTGTTCATAGAATGGCGGCTCGCGCTTGTGCTCATTCTGACCGTGCCGATACTCATGCTTTTCGTTATGAAGCTGAGGACCCGCATGAGCCGCACATCGCGCAAGGTCAAAGAGGGCGTGGCGATAATCAACGCCGATATAGAGTCCTCTATAAGCGGCGCGCGCGTTGCAAAGGCATTCACGAACGAAAACTACGAGATAGAAAAGTTTGAAAAGGGCAACAGCATCTTTATCAAATCCAAGCGCCGCTATTATAAAACCATGGGTCTTTTCCATGCGGGCATGGAGTTTTTCACCTCCATCATGGGCGTTCTGGTGCTGACCGTCAGCGGCTTTCTCATCATGCGCGGCAGGATGGATCAGACCACACTGATAGTTTTCCTGCTGTACGTTTCATCCTTCACCAACCCCATCCGAAAGCTTGCCGCCTTCTCCGAGCAATATGCCATGGGCATGGCGGGCTTCAAGAGATTCACCGAGCTTCTTGATACCGAGCCTGAAATAGAGGATGCGCCGAACGCAGTTGAGCTCAAGGCCGTGAAGGGTGAGATCGACTTCAATAACGTCACGTTCGCCTATCAAACTGACGACGAGACCCCGCGCAACGTGCTTGAAACCATCAGCCTGCACATAAAGGCGGGGGAGACCGTTGCTTTGGTCGGTCCCTCGGGCGGAGGCAAGACGACGCTGTGCCATCTGCTCCCGCGCTTCTATGAAGCTGTGGATGGAAGTATCACGGTTGACGGCAAGGATATCAAAAGCGTTACGCTTGCATCGCTTCGCCGGAATATCGGCATAGTTCAGCAGGGCGTATTCCTGTTTGCCGCCAGCATCAAGGACAATATTCGCTACGGCAGGATCGATGCCACCGATGAGGAGATAGTCCGAGCCGCCATCGCTGCCGAGATCCACGATGATATCATGAGGATGCCCGACGGATACGATACTGTCGTTGGCGAGCGCGGCATAACGCTTTCTGGCGGACAGAAGCAGCGCGTTTCGATAGCGAGGATCTTTCTGAAAAACCCGCCCATACTGATTCTTGATGAGGCTACCAGTGCGCTCGACTCCGCGACTGAAGCGCGCATAACCGCCGCATTTGAGCGACTCAGCAAGGGCAGGACCACGCTCGTTATCGCGCACAGGCTTTCCACGGTCAGAAACGCCGATAAGATTGCCGTGATAGATGAGCGCGGCATAGTGGAGATGGGCTCGCACGATGAGCTTATCGCGCTTGGCGGCGAGTATAAGAAGCTGCATGATGCGCAGAACAGCTTCTATCTGATAAAATGATCGCACGATACCAATTCAGAAAAACGGAGGAAAACATGGAATACATTATCGATCAACTCAAAAAGCTTATGGCTATCGACAGCCCCAGCGGCTTCACCAAAAAGGCTGCCAAATACCTGATGGGCGAGCTTGAAAAACTCGGGTATAAACCCGAAATGACCCGAAAGGGCTGCGTTTTATGCTGCCTTGGCGGAGAGGGCACGCCCGCTGTTTTTTCGGCGCATATCGACACGCTCGGCTGCATGGTTGCCGGTATCAAGAGCAACGGCAGACTGAAGCTCACTCGAATCGGCGGTATGAACGCAAACAACGCCGAAACCGAGAATGCCCGCGTATACACCCGCGACGGCAGAGTCTATGAGGGCTGCTTCCAGATGAACGATCCCTCGGTGCACGTAAACGGCAAATACGGCGAACAGAAGCGCGATTGGGACGGCATGGAGCTCGTTCTCGATGAAAAGGTGTTCTCCGCTGATGACACCAAGGCTCTTGGCATCGCGACCGGCGACTACGTTTGCTTCGATCCGAGAACTACCGTCACGGTCTCAGGCTACATCAAGAGCCGCTTCCTCGATGATAAGCTCAGTGCAGCCATACTTCTTGATGCTGCAAGAAGGATCGCGAGCGGCGAGATCAAGCTTTCCCGTAAGGTCTATATCTATCTCACCGTTTTTGAGGAGGTCGGTCACGGCTGTTCAAGCGGTATCCCGGAGGATGCGGAGGAGATCATCAGCGTGGACATGGGTTGTGTTGGCGACGGCCTTGAGTGCAAGGAGCATCAGGTTTCAATCTGCGTTAAGGATTCCCACGGCCCATACAACTACGAGCTTACCGACAGGCTGGTTTCTCTTGCCAAAAAGCATGAGCTCGATTACGCACTCGATGTCTATCCGTTCTATGGTTCGGATGCCGATGCCGCGCTCGATGCGGGATACGATCTGCGCCATGGACTTATCGGCCCTGGCGTGTATGCATCGCATGGCTATGAGCGCTCGCATATCGACGGTGTTAAAAACACCATAGAGCTTATCAAGGCTTATATCACCGAATAATAAACTTTTAATTCCCGTATCGCTCCGCTTACCGCGGGGCGATACTTTTTTAAGCATCGACTTTAAATTATTTGGTGTAATTATTAACTAAATTGTGGCAAATTTATTAACTGTAGTAAATAACTTCATTAAAACGATTGACTTTGACGGTCATCTCGGATAATATGTATCATGATGCGGAAAAAGGGATCTTCCGCGTCATGACAGTCAAAATCAACTGCTTGATCCGAAAGGAGCTTATAATGGATAAGGTCGGATATTACAGAAGAAACGCGCTTCCCCTCGAGATGCACAAGGTCTGCATTGTTCAGAAAACCGAGATCCTTCCCGTTGAAGACAGGGTGAAGGCCATTCGCCGCGCAGGGTTTAATTCCTACCGCATCGATTCTGTGGACGTATACCTCGATATGCTCACCGACAGCGGCGTGAACGCCATGACCAATGAGCAGCTTGGCGCCATGATGATCGGCGATGATGCGTATGCAGGAAGCAAAACGTACTTCAGGCTTGCCGAGAAGATAAAGGATATCTTCAATAAGGATTATTTCCTTCCCGTCCATCAGGGCAGGGCATGCGAGCACATGCTTGCGCTTGCATACGTTCAGCCCAAGCCCGGCAGCATCGTTCCGATGAACTTCCAGTTCGGCACCTCCGTTGGCAAAATCAAATACTGTGGCGGCGATTTCGTCATTTGCCTGCGCGAAGAAGGCCTTGAGAGGCAGAGCAGCGACCCATTCAAGGGCGATTTCGATCTTGAAAAGCTTGAAAAGGTTCTTAAGGAGCAGGGCGATAACGTTGCCTTCGTTCGCATAGAGGCAGGAACCAATCTCATCGGCGGTCAGCCAATCTCGCTCGACAATATGCTCGCCGTTTCCGAGCTCTGCAAAAAGTACAAGGTTATCTCCATACTCGATGCGAGCCTGCTTCAAGATAATCTTCATTTCATCAAGACCCGCGAAAACGCTTATCAGGAAAAGAGCATCCGCGAGATCGTTCGCACCATGTCAGATGCTATGGACATCATCTATTTCTCCGCCAGAAAGCTCGGCTTCGGCAGGGGCGGTGCGATCATCCTCAACGATAAAAAAGAATTTGAATACATTAAAACCTTCGTTTCCTCGTTCGAGGGCTTCCCGACCTTCGGCGGCATGAGCGTTAAGGAAATGGAGGCGATAAGGGTCGGTCTGGACGACACCATGGATGAAAATATCATCGCACAGGGGCCGCAGTTCATCGAGTACCTCGCAAACGAGCTTGAGGATGCGGGCATTCCCGTGGTCACCCCTCCGGGCGGTCTCGGCTGTCATCTCGATGCTTCAAAATTCGTTCCTCATATTGCAAGGACAGATTATCCTGCAGGCGCACTTGCCGCGGCGGTATACATCGCATCCGGCGCGCGCGGAATGGAGCGCGGCGGCATCGATGAGCCTTGGGAAGACCCGAACGTTGAGCCCTACGGCGCAATGGAGCTCGTTCGCCTTGCCGTTCCCCGCAGGGTATACACTGTTTCCCAGATGAACTACCTTATCGACCGCATCTGCTGGCTCTACGATAACCGTGAGCTTATCGGCGGACTGCACTTTGAGACCGAGGGGCCGCATAATTTCTACGATGCGCTCGACTCCAATTCCGATTGGCCCGAGAGACTTGCCGAGAAATTCCGTGCGGATTTCGGCGAATCGCTGTAAAATCATCCAATATTTGGTTTCCTCGCAGGGCCGGGCATTCTTGCTGCGGCCCAATGCTTTTTGAAAGGTGGATCACATGCCTGATTACGCTTGGATCATCGCTATTTGTGCTGCATCTGTACTGCTTGCGGCACTCATCGCTGCTGCCATTATAAAGAAAAAAGTAAGCACGCGCGCCGACAGCGGGGCGCTCAGGTTCACAAAGCTTCTTCTGCACGAATATGGCTGCACAGCAGAGGAGAACGAATACGAGCTGATAAAAACCGAAAAGGGTATTCGAATATCCAATTATTTCGGTAATTGGTGGGACGAGGGCAATGCCGAGCATTCTCGAAAAAACTGTCTTGCAAAGCGCAGGGGAGGGAACATGGAGCTGTATACAGAGCTTTCCGCAGAGCTTGGAAGGCTTGGAGTCGCCTCTTGGAACGGATTTGACGAAACCGATGACAACGTTTGCGATGGCGGAGGTTTTTGGCTCGATATAGAGCTTGAGGATGGGGGCAATATCCATGCCCGCGGCTCGAATGCCTATCCGCCGAACTACCATCAATTATTGGACAGGCTCAAAGGCTTGTTCGGCGATTCGGCGCAGAATTGAGCATTTCATAATATATGTTTAATTTTGATCGATTTCTGGTTGACATTTCACAAAAAAAGGGTATAATAGTTGACTGTAAAGCTTAAAACCTTTACAGTGATCAAGGAGGTAATCATGCTCGACCGTTTGGATCTCAGCCTTCTTCTTGATTACTATGGCTTGTTTCTGACCGATACTCAGCTTGAGGCGCTGCGATTGAGCTGCGAGGAGGATCTTTCCCTCAGTGAGATCGCTGAGCAGCGCGGCATTTCTCGCCAGGGTGTTCGCGATGCGATCTCTCGCGGCGAAAAAACGCTTGTTGAGATGGAAGCGAAGCTTCACCTCGTTGAAAAGGACAGGCGAATACAAAAGCTTGTGGTTTCAATAAAGCGTGAGCTCTTCGGAGCGGTGCCCGATTCGGGGTCGGATCCGAAATACAAAAAACTGTTTTCTCTACTTTCCGAGCTTTCGGATATAACGGAGGGTAACGATGGCATTTGAGGGTCTTTCTTCAAAGCTTCAAAATATTTTCAAGAAACTCGGCAATCGCGGCAAGCTTTCAGAAAAGGAAGTTAAGGAAGCGATGCGCGAGGTCAAGCTCGCTTTGCTTGAGGCGGACGTAAACTTCACTGTAGTTAAGTCGTTCATAAGCACCGTTTCCGAGCGCGCCATAGGTGCCGAGGTGCTCGAAAGCCTCACGCCTTCGCAGCAGATAATCAAGATCGTAAACGAAGAGCTCACTTCGCTCATGGGCGGAACCGTTTCCAAGCTCGATTTTGGCCCCAAAAAGCCCTCGATCTTTTTGCTTGCGGGTCTTCAGGGTGCGGGTAAAACCACCATGGCGGGCAAGCTCGCGGCTTATCTTGCCAAAACTCAGCAGAAGAAGCCGCTTCTCGTTGCCTGTGATATCTACCGTCCCGCAGCTATCACTCAGCTTCAGGTCGTTGGCGAAAAGGTAAACGTTCCCGTTTTCGAGCGCGGCACTCAGGATCCGGTCAAGACTGTTAAAGAAGCGATCGAATTTGCCGAAAGCCGCTTGATGGATCTCGTTATCATCGATACCGCAGGTCGTCTGCATATCGATGAAACTATGATGGACGAGATCGCTGCAATCAAAGAGTATGCCAACCCCGCCGAAACATTACTCGTTGTTGATGCTATGACGGGACAGGATGCGGTAAACGTTGCAAAATCCTTCAACGAAAAGCTCGGTCTTACAGGTGTTATCATCACCAAGCTCGATGGCGACACGCGCGGCGGCGCGGCTCTCTCGGTTCGCGAGGTAACGGGCAAGCCAATTAAGTTCTCCGGCATCGGCGAGAAGCTGTCCGATATAGAGCCCTTCTATCCCGACCGCATGGCTTCGAGGATACTCGGCATGGGCGACGTGCTGACCCTCATTGAAAAGGCTGAACAGGCATTCGATGAGAAGCAGGCGCTTGAGCTTGCAAATAAGATCAAGAACGACGATTTCACACTCGACGACTTCCTCGAGCAGTTTCAGCAAATGAAAAAAATGGGCTCTATGGAGGAGATACTCGGCATGATGCCGGGCGTTGATGCATCCAAGCTCAAGGATGTTGAGATCGATAAAAAGGCAACGGGAAGGATGGAGGCGATCATCACTTCCATGACTCCCAAGGAGCGCAGAAAGCCCGAGCTTCTGAATGCGAGCCGCAAAAAGCGCATCGCGGCCGGAAGCGGCACCAGCGTTCAGGACGTCAACAGGCTGTTAAAGCAATTTGAGCAGTCCCGTCAGCTTATGAAGCAGTTCACCGGTGGCAAGGGCAAGAAGCGCAAGGGTCTCTTGCGCGGGCTCTTCGGCAAGCAGGGACTGCCGCAGTAATATAACCAAATTCGGCTCTGCCGTTTGGAATAAACTTATGATCAAATTTAATTTTTCTTAGGAGGAACAATCATGCTTAAGATCAGGCTTCGCAGAATGGGCGCAAAGAAGGCTCCCTTCTACCGTATCGTTGTTGCGGACTCCCGCGCACCCCGCGACGGTGCTTTCGTTGAGGAGATCGGCTACTACAACCCCCTCACCGATCCCGCTGAGGTCGTTGTGAACGCAGAAAAGGCCAGGCAGTGGATCAAGAACGGCGCTCAGCCCACTGAGACCGTTCGCGGACTGTTCAAGAAGAACGGCGTTATCGACTGATGGAAGAAAAGAAGATCATCACCACTTCCGAGGTAATGGAGCTTGTTGAATACATCGCCAAGAGCCTCGTTGATGAACCCGATGCGGTAAAGGTGGAGCTCAAGTCCAATGCTTCCGCCGAAGATATCGTTGAGAACGACGAGCTGGCGAGTGATGAAGGCGAAAGAGCTGAGGATGCAAACGTTGTCACCATCGCGCTCACCGTTTCCAAGGACGATACCGGCAAGGTCATCGGCAAGCAGGGCAGGATCGCAAAGGCGATCCGCACTGTTGTTCGCGCCGCGACCGTCAAGGGAGACATCAAGTATCGTGTCGATATAATGTAACAGCAATTTTGAAAAAGCGCAGGCAGAAGCAATGCTTCGACCACGCTTTTTTCAAATTCTATGCTAATTTGGATATTTCAGGTTAAAGCTATGGATTATTTTCGCATTGGACTTATACTCCGTCCACACGGCGTTCACGGAGAAGTTAAGCTTCTTCCGCTGACGGACGACCCATCGCGCTTCAAAAAGCTCAAGGATGCATATATAGAAGTGTCTGAAGGAAGCTATAAGCCTATAAAAGTGGTTTCCGCCAAGGCTGCCGCCGAAAACAGCGCTATCGCAAAAATCGATGGTGTTGATACGGTTGAGATCGCTGAGAGCCTCAGAAACAAATACATCTGCGTGGATAGGGCTCATGCCGTGAAGCTTCCCGAGGGAACTTATTTCGTGCGCGATATCATCGGCTGCCGTGTCGTTTCAAGCGACGGAAACGAGCTTGGCGTTGTTGAGGACGTGTACGAAACCAATGCAAACGACGTTTACGTTGTTCGCGGCAGAGGAAGGCTTTCCGTTCCGGCACTGAAAAAGCTGCTCGACAATGTCGATATCGAAAACAAACTGATAGTTTTTAATGCCGAGGTGCTTTCGGAGGTGGGTCTTTTTGAGGATTGATATTCTGACTATCTTTCCTGAAATGTTCGGAGAGACAATTCATTCGAGCATTCTTGGCAGGGCGGAGGAGAAGGGGATACTTGAATTTTTTACCCACAATATCCGCGATTATTCGCAAAACAAGCATCGTAATACCGACGATTATCCATACGGCGGTGGTGCGGGGATGGTGATGCTTGCTCAGCCGATATTCGATTGCGTTGAAGCCGTGAGCGCACAAAGCGAGGTCAAACCGCGCTGTATCTATATGGGGCCGCGCGGCAAACGCCTTTCCACAGAGGTTGCCAAAGAGCTTGCGCTTGAGGAACGTCTGCTCATACTCGCAGGTCATTATGAGGGCATAGATGAGCGCGTTATGTCACTTATGGACGATGAGATCTCCATCGGCGATTATGTGCTTACGGGAGGCGAGCTGCCCGCGATGGTTCTTATTGACTGCCTTTCGCGCTTCATCCCCGGAGTGCTCGGCTCGGGCGAATCGGCAGAGGAAGAAAGCTTTTCGGGAAGCGGCCTGCTCGAATATCCGCAGTACACCCGCCCCGCAAGCTTTCGCGGCATGGACGTTCCTGAGGTGCTCTTAAACGGCAACCATGCCGAGATAGAGAAATGGCGGCATCATCAGGCACTGCTTACGACCGCCAAGAACAGGCCGGATATCCTGAAAAAAGCCCTGCTTTCCGAAAAGGATGCCGCATTTTTACGTGATTCGGGCTTTGAACTTGAAAAATGATATCTTCCTTATCCGTTTTTTGCGGTTAATATATCGAAAATAATTGCAATATCAAGCTTTTTTGCTTGCAATTCTGCTTGAGTTGTGCTATAATTCTATGGCATTTGGATGGTCCAATGGCCGCAGGTCGGTTAAGAACATCTGTATAAAAGGAGTTAAAACTATGTCAGACATCATCAGAGAGCTCGAAAAAGAGCAGCTCAGAACAGACCTCCCCAAGCTCGAGATCGGCGATACCGTTCGCGTATTCGTTAAGGTCGTTGAAGGCAACCGCGAGAGGCTCCAGAACTTCGAGGGCATCGTTATCAAGATGCAGGGCGGCGGTATCCGCAAGAGCTTCACCGTTCGCCGCATCAGCTACGGTATCGGCGTTGAGAGGACCTTCCCTTATCACAGCCCCCGTATCGGCAGGATCGAAGTTGTGCGTCACGGCGTTGTTCGCCGCGCCAAGCTCTACTACCTCCGTGAGAGGACCGGTAAGGCCGCTAAGATCAAGGAGCGCATCGTAACCAAATAAGAGCTTAAGGAGCATAGCTCCATCGCCTCCCGACCCTAATCGGGAGGCGTTTTCTAAATCAGTTCAAAAAAGTTTCGTCGGAGGGCGATATGCAAACCATAAACTGGTATCCCGGCCATATGACCAAGGCGCGGAGAATGCTTGAAGAGAATATAAAGCTTGTTGATATAGTGGTCGAGGTGGTGGACGCGCGCTGCCCGATGGCTTGCCGCAACCCCGATTTCGAGAGTCTTTTCAAGAATAAGATCCGCGTTGTATTCATGAATAAGAGCGATCTTTCCGCGAGGGAAACAAATAAAGCCTGGATCGCGCATCTCAAATCACAGGGCATTACCGCGGCGGAGCTTGTTTCGACCTCGCAGGGCTCTAAGAAAACCGCCGTTTCCATAATAGAAG
>CADBGC010000019.1:22240-26617 GCA_902794055.1 uncultured Eubacteriales bacterium
ATCCGAAAGGTGCTTCGTGCGATGGTGATAGGCGTTCCGAACGTTGGAAAATCCACCCTCATAAACCGTATCGCCGGTGCTGCAAGAGCGCAGGTCGGCGACCGCCCGGGAGTTACCCGCAGCAAGCAGTGGGTCAAGGTTTCGGACTATCTCGAGCTTCTCGATACTCCGGGTCTTCTTTGGGGCAAGCTTGAGAATGAAATGCTCGCAAAGCACCTTGCCTACATCGGCTCGATCAGAGATGACGTGCTCGATATTGAGGAGATAGCTTCGCTTCTTCTGTATGATTTGATGCAGCTTTGCCCAAACGAGCTGCTAAATCGATACAAGAAGTTGGATAAGGATGCGGGAATACCTTATGAGCTTCTTGAAGGCGTGTGCAGAAGCCGCGGCTTTGTGCTATCCGGTGGGCACCTGGACACCGAACGCGCAGCAAGGATAGTGCTCGATGAATACAGGGGAGGAAAAATCGCCAATGTTTCTCTTGAAAAGCCCTGCGATGATTTTACCTCTTCCGTAGATTCGTTGGATGCATCAAATGCCAACACCGAGGAATAAGCAGTGTCAAACGAAACAGCATCTAAAAAGCGAATAAAGATCCCAGAAGCAGAGCGCCTGCTTCTTATGAGCAAAAACGAGCGCCCGTTTTGGGAGAGGGGCATTGCCGTTGCCGGAATGGATGAGGTCGGCAGGGGGCCGCTCGCAGGTCCTGTTGTTGCCGCATGCGTTATGATGCCGCCCAACTGCCTTATAGAGGGCGTTAACGACTCCAAGAAGCTCAGCAAAAAGAAGCTTGAGCTGCTCCACGGCAGGATAACGGAAGCCGCGCTTGCATACGGCGTTGCTTTCGTTGATGAAAAGACCATCGACGAGATAAACATTCTTCAGGCAACGAAGCGCGCGTTCAAGCTCGCGTTTGAAGCGATGCTTGAAAAGGGCGTTTCCTGCGGCACAGTTTTCGTGGATGCCGTGAAGGGGCTCGATATAGATGCCGAGCAGTATCCGCTGATCCATGGGGACTCACTTTGCTACTCGATAGCCGCCGCAAGCATCGTTGCAAAGGTCGAGCGGGACCGCTTTATGATCGAGATGGCGCAGAAATATCCCGAGTACGGCTTTGAGAGGAACGTCGGCTACGGCACGAAGCAGCACATCGATGCGCTGAAGCAGTTAGGCCCGTGCGAGATACACCGTCGAAGCTTTATCAAGAATTTTGTTGGCTGATACTACGGATAGATGCTATGAAACCGGAAAAGAAAACTAATCTTGCATTGAGAAGCGGCAGTAAAAGCCAGAAGAGCGGGGCGAAGGGGGAGCGGCGCGCCGCGCTTTACCTGCGGCTCCACGGCTATAGAATTATCGAGCGCAACTGGCTCTTCCACAAAAAGGAGATCGATATTATCGCCAGAAAGGGTGAGGTGCTCGCCTTTATCGAAGTTAAGTCTCGAAACGACGTGAGCGGCATCCCTCCGCACAAAAGCGTGACACAGGAAAAACGCAGGAACCTTATCTACGCTTCAAAGGCATATATTTCTAAAAATAATATTCAAAGAACCGTGTTCAGATACGATATCATCGAGGTGGACCTGAGCAAAAAGCTGCCGCTGTCCGGCATAACGCATTATAAACACGCCTTCGAGGGCTAAGCTCGAAGGCGTGTTTTTTAGTTCATTATTGACTTGATCCTATTTAACGACCTTATAGATCTCATCCGCATCAGGCGGCGGTATCGTTTCGCCGTTAGAGAAGCGAACGCCCTCGCCGTGCGCTCTTCCGATGATAGCGGCATCTATTCCGAGCTCGCGCAGTCCGTTAAGCATGCTGTCGCCGTTTTGACAGGTAATGAGCATGCAGCCGCTTGAAATAAGCCGAAGCGGATCGATACCGACCGCAGCGCAGAGCTTTTTCGTTACGGGATGCACGACGATATTATCGCGAAACAGCTCGAGCCCAACGCCGCTTGCTTCAGAAAGCTCCCAACATGCGCCGAGAATGCCGCCCTCTGTGGCATCGTGCATTGCGGTTGCACCGTTATCCGCGGCAAATAGTCCTTCTTTAACAACGCTGGTTTGTTCCGCGAAGGAATGCGCAAGCGCCGCCTCCTCGCTCGTTAGAATAGCTGAAACGTTTTCGATATAATCAGCAAGGATGTTGGCGCCCTCAAGGCCGGCATGTTTTGTCATTATAAGAGCATCACCCTCGCGCATACCGCGCGGTGAGATTATGCCGTTTTTTCCTTCTCTGGCGATAACGGTGGTGCTCGTTACTATTCTCGTAACGGAATCGGTTATCTCGGTATGCCCGCCTATAACGTCAACGTTTGCCCTTTCGGCGGCGGCCATGAGCTCGCTGCTCAATTCATCGATCTCTTCTTCGGTAACGCTCGGAGGAAGAAGCAGGGTCACCATCAGTCCGATGGGTTCCGCGCCCGAAGCAGCCGCATCGTTGCAGCAAACGTTCACCGTGAGGCTGCCTATGCGCGATTTTGCGGCCGTTATCGGGTCGCTTGAAAGCACGCTCAGGCGGCTACCCATGTCTACAGCGGTGCAGTCCACGCCTATCCCCGGGGAAAGCACGACCTCCTTGCGGGTGTGCTTCAGCTTGCTGAGTATAAGCCTGTCGAGCTGCTCGTTTGTTAACTTTCCAACTCTCATTTTATTCACCCAAAGCCGCGAAGAATTCTTCCTCGCTCAAAACCGTTATGCCGAGCTCCTTCGCTTTATCCAGCTTGCTGCCGGCGCTCTCACCGGCAAGCACGTAATCCGTCTTTTTGCTTACGCTGCCCGCAGCCTTGCCGCCAAGCGAAACGATCAGATCCTCGATCTGTTTCCTGCCCATACGCTCCAGGGTGCCGGTGACTACGAAGGTTTTCCCTGTGATAAAATCATTCTCCTGCTTCTTTTCGGCTTCGCGCGGCTTAACGCCGTTTTCAAGAAGTCGGTCGATCTGCGAGCAGATATGCTCATCCGCAAAGAAATCCACAATGCTGTTTGCAACTATTTCGCCTACGTCGGGGATGCTAATAAGCTCGTCGAATGAAGCGGATCGGATCCTATCGAAGCTTCCGAATGCGCTTGACAGATCCTTCGCGGTTTTCGAGCCGACGTTCGGGATGCCGAGCGCAAATACGAAGGCATCGAGCTTGCAGTCCTTGCTCTTTTCAATGGCTTCAAGCAGATTGGAAACTCGCTTTTCGCCAAAACCTGCAAGCCCCGAAAAGCTCCTTTCATCGAGCTCATAAAGCTGAGGTATCGAGCGAAGTCCGATGGTGTCAACGAGCAGAAGCGCGGTCTTTTCCGAGAAGCCCTCGATGTCCATCGCGTTTCGTGATGCGAAATGCTCGAGCCTTCCCACTATCTGCGGCGTGCAGGAGAGCGAATTGGTGCAGAAGGCGTGAACGCCGCGACGCTCGATCTTCGCACCGCAAGCGGGGCAGATTTCGGGTATCGAAACGGGGTTCTCGGGCTCGTGTTCATCCACGCTCTTGAGTATCTCGGGAATAACGTCGTTGCTTCGCCTTATCAGAACGTGCGAGCCGATGCCGACGTTCTTTCTTTGAATATCGTCATAATTATTGAGCGTTGCTTTTTTAACGGTAACTCCCGCAAAATCAACGGGCTCAAGATGCGCAAGGGGAGTAAGCTTGCCAGTTCGCCCGACCTCCCAAGTGATATCGTTTATAACTGTAACGAGCTCTTCGGCCGGGAATTTATAGGCGATCTCGCCGCGCGGGAATTTATCGGTGAAGCCCATCTCTTCAAAAATATGCAGATCGTTCAGCTTGATAACGAGACCATCGATAAGAAAATCGAGCGTGCTTCTTCTCTCAAGCGCCTTGTCGAGCTCCTTTATAACCTCGTCGATGCATCCGCAAAACACCCAATCACTCATCGGCAAACCGTTTTCGCGCATGAAATCATACATTTCACGGCGAGTTTCAAAACGCATGCCATCGATATAGCCGATATTATAGCAGGCGCAGTCGAGGCGGCGCGAAGCGGTAATCTTGGGATCGAGGTTGCGTATAGCACCCGCTGCGGCGTTTCTGGCATTCTTTAGCTGTTCCTCGCCCTTTGCGTTAAGCTCTTCAAGCACGGAGAGGCGCATATAACATTCGCCGCGCACCTCGAATCTGCCCTTATAGGGAACGTTTTTCGGGATGCTGCGTATAGTCTTGGCTTGAGCAAGTATGCCTTCGCCGGTGATGCCGTTGCCGCGCGTTGCAGCCTGAACGAGCTCACCGCCATCGTAAGTCAGATTTATGGTCAATCCATCGAACTTATACTCAAGCAGGTATTCTATTTCCTTTGTATTGCTGCTGTATTTTTCGCATCTTTGCGCCCATTCCCGAAGCTCGGACTCCGTGCGCACCTTGTC
>CADBGC010000020.1:0-11779 GCA_902794055.1 uncultured Eubacteriales bacterium
AACGAGGACGATCCTTTCCGAGCTCGGCTACTGGCTCGGCAGAGCGATCTACTTTCTCGATGCTTGGGACGACCGTGAGGAGGACGAAAGGCACGGGCTTTACAATCCGTTTCTTATCGTCGGAGCATCGAAAGAGGATGCGGATTTCGAAATCAACTATTCCATAAATTCTGCCGTTTCGGCATATAATCTGCTTGATCGCGGCGAAGCTTTCCCCGACCGCGCGATAGAGGACAACGTGTTCTACCAAGGTCTTTTCGCGATGTGGGACAGCGTTTCGAGCGATAGAAAGAATAAAAAAGCCGCGCGCAGAGGTTTAAACGGCGGCTCCGATGATACTGCATTAAGCAAAGATGAAAGGATGGATATTGAATAATGAATCCTTATAAGGTGCTTGGCGTTAGCGAAAAGGCAACGGACGAGCAGATTCGCGCCGCGTATCTTGAGCTCGTTAAAAAATACCATCCCGATAAATATCAAGACAATCCGCTCAAGGAGCTTGCGAGCGAAAAGCTCAAGGATATCAACGAGGCGTACGAAACCATAACAAAGCAGCGCCATCAGAGCGGTTTCTCCGGCAGCAGTTACGGCGGCAGCTCGTCTTACGGTTATTCAAGCGGAAGCTCGTATTCAGGCAGCTCATCCTACGGCGCTTATTCAGGTGAATACGCTTCCCAATTTGCGCGCGTTCGCGAGCTTTTAAACAGCAATGCCGTTAATCAGGCGCTCGCTGTGCTGAACAATATCCCAAACCGCAACGCGGAATGGAACTACCTCTACGGCATAGCACTTTTCCGTTCGGGCGAGTATTCCGCCGCAAGGAACTATCTTGAAACCGCCGTTAAGCTCGACCCGAACAATGCCGAGTATCGCAATGCCTATCAAACCACCTTTGCTCGCGGTGCGAGGAGCTACCACACCTATACACGCGGCGATGACGGCAGTCAAGGCTACGGTAGCGGCTGTGGCTCTAATATGTGCACAACGCTCATCTGCGCCGACTGCTGCTGCGAATGCATGGGAGGAAATCTCATCCCCTGCTGCGGCTTCAGAACTTTTTAAGCTTCTAAAAAGCTTCAGTTTAAATGAAAAAGCTATCCCAAACAACAAGGCTGACGATCGGCGCCATGACCACGGCGCTTGGTGTGCTCTTTATGTACGCTTCTTCGATTGTTCCGAGCGGCAAGCTTGCGCTCCTTTTTCTCGCTTCGCTCGTGATATGGATACCGCTTAACGAGCGCGGCGGGATAGCTGCCGCTGCCGTTTGTTACCTTGCCACGGCGCTTCTGTCGCTGCTGCTCATTCCAAACAAGCTTTATCCGCTCGCCTACGCGCTGTTTTTCGGTCTGTACGGCTTTATAAAGCTCGGGGTGGACAGCGCCGTTCACGACCGGTTCATCGCATTTATACTCAAGCTTATCCTTATGAATGCGCTTGCCGCAGCGCTGATATGGCTTGGCGGGCTGATAATAAAACAGGACGTACTTTCGCTTCTGCCCGATTATCCGCTGTATGCCGTGATAATCGTAATGGAAGCGGCGTTCATACTGTATGAGCTTGTTTATACCTTCTGCATCACGGAATTTGATAAAAGATTCAGAAGAATACTAATACATTAAAGAGGTTAATAATGAATATATCGCTTCGATCGAACACTGATACCCGTTCTGCTTTTTGGGACAATTTCAAGTGCATACTCATTGCCCTTGTTGTTCTCGGTCATTTTTTATATGCCCTTAGGAATAACACAATGATCGGCAGCATCGTTACCGCGATCTATTTCTTCCACATGCCCGCGTTTATTTTTGCATCGGGATTCTTCGGGAAGAGCAAAAATGCGAAGAGCGCCGGTTCTATCGTTAAGCTTTTATGTGCATATTTGCTGCTTACTGCCGTACATCTGTTCTTATTGCTCTTTCAGGGCGGAAGCAGTTTTTCAATTACCTCACCTTATTACTCGGCGTGGTATCTATTAGCACTCATAGTTTGGCGCATGACCACTCCCTATTTTGCAAGGAGCAAGTGGAGCCTTTTGATTATGCTGGTCGCCTCGATCCTCTGCGGCTTCTGGGGAGATATACAGAATGAATTTGCCCTTTCCAGGATCATCGCATACTATCCGTATTATCTTGCAGGCTACATGCTCTCAAAAGAGGACGCACTCAAGATCGAAGAGCTCCGCCCCTCACTCAAACGTATTGCCGTTGGCATCCTTTCGATCTGTATCGCTGCCTGTATAGCTTTGTTTGTGGTCCAAAAGCTAAACCTCGGATATCAGGCCGCTTTCAACCCCTATGATTATTCTCGGCTCCCCGTGCATATCCTTGCGCGTATCCTCTGCTATATCATCTCTTCGCTGTGCATCATTGGTCTGATGCTGCTCACGCCGAGAGCAAAGCTTTCGTTTATCACCAAGGCAGGCAGAAACACGCTATCCATATATCTGATCCATCGCCCTGTGATTGTGGTTCTGTCAAAGTTCATTGCAAAGCTTTCGCTTCCGTTGATTTTTGTTGCTGCGGCGCTGTTCGTTGCTGTATCGCTATTGGTTTTCGGATCGGAGCTTGTTTCCGATCTTGTAAACAAGGTTATTGGATTCGTCACCACAGGATTCCTGCCTTCTAAAGATAATGAAACCAAAGTCGGAATTGGCGTTCGCACAGCCGCGATCGCTTTGGTGTTCGCAATACTCGCAGTTCCTTTGCTTGCATACCTTGTTAAAACTGTTTTTTAGTTTGATTTTCGCCATGCGCTGTACGACCTATTTGCATGGCTTATCGATTTGAATTGAATAGCAAAAGCGTACAGTCGTTTGAACTACACTGTACGCTTAATTTGTTGAATCGGCTTCATCCAAGCCTTACTTCGATAAGCGGGCTTTCCCAGTAGATGGTGCCGTTTAATGATGCGGCAAGCTCATTTGCATGCTCGCGAAGAACGGGCAGAAGCTCTGTCTGCTCGCGCTTTTTGGAGCGGCGACCCTTGGCTTGGTAGAGGATCTTTGTTGCCTCCGCATCGTAGGAGATGCGGAAGTCATCGTCCGCTTCATGCGGAAAAAATGAAACCGAAACGGTGTAGGTTATCTGACCCGCGTCGCTCTCAGCGGTAAGGCGCACGGCGGCGCCTTTTCTTTGAACGCCGTTCGCCACGCAGTTTGCCTTGAAGTATTGAAGATAAACGTCGATGGTCTTCACGGTGCTCTCCCCCTTTATTCATCCTCGCCGCTCTTTTTCTTGCTGTACTTGTTGAGCACAACAACGAGAAGAATAAGGATGGCGGTAACTATGAAGATGGAGAGCATTCCGCGAGCCATGACCTTCAGCGAATCTATGAATTGGAAATTATCGGTGTTCGGCGTAAGGATGCCGCTTTTAAGAAAACTGGTTATACCGTGCATTTTTCATCCTCCTATCAGTTCGGGAAAGAAGTGAAGATGCTGAGGATAAGACCGCCCGCAACAACGGAAGCGATCTGACCCGAAACGTTTGCGCCGATGGAGTGCATCAGAAGGAAGTTCTGATTATCCTCATCCTGACCCATCTTATGCACAACGCGCGCGCTCATCGGGAACGCAGAGATACCAGCCGCGCCGATCATGGGGTTGATTTTCTTCTTGGCGAAGATATTTATAAGCTTTGCGAAGAAAACGCCGCCAACAGTATCGAAAACGAACGCGATAAGGCCGAGACCGAGCACGATCAGAGTCTGAGTCTGAAGGAAGCTCGCGGCCTTCATGGTGTAGGAAATGGAGAGACCGAGGAAGATGGTGATGAGGTTTGCAAGCACCTTCTGCGCGGTTTCGGAGAGGGAGTTTAGAACGCCGCACTCGCGGATGAGGTTGCCGAACATAAGGCAGCCGATCAGCGGCAGACCGCCGGGAGCCACGAAGCCGACGACCGCGGTTATGACTATCGGAAACAGGATGCGGGTGAACTTGGAAACGTCCTGCTGCTTATACTCCATGCGGATCAGGCGCTCCTTCTTGGTGGTTATCAGCTTGATAACCGGCCGCTGAACTATCGGAACGAGCGCCATATAAGAGTATGCCGCAACAACGATCGCGCCAAAAAGACCCGGATTATTTGTGCTTATACCGAGCGCGTTTGCAACAACGATGCTGGTGGGGCCATCCGCCGCGCCGATTATGGCGATACTCGCCGCTTCCTTGGGAAGGAATCCCACGAGAGTCGCCATGGAAAGCGTGAAGAATATTCCGAACTGCGCCGCCGCGCCGAAGAGCATAAGCTTCGGGTTGGTGAGCACGGGGCCGAAATCGATCATCGCGCCGATGCCTATAAAGAGCACCAGCGGGAAAAACTCGTTTTCGATGCCGCTTTTATAGAGAAGCTCTATTATCTGGCCGGGCTCGGTTAATGTCGAACCGGGCAGGTTTACGAGGATAGCGCCAAAGCCGATCGGCAGCAGGAGCGTGGGCTCCATATCCTTCTTGATGGCGAGATAGATAAGTATGCCGCCGATGATCCACATTATGGCATTCATCCAGTTTGCCTGAATGAATTCCCATGCAACGTTTAAAATTTCCATGTTTGCTCCAATAATGTTTTTTGCGCAAAGCATCGGTAAACACTTTTACGCATCTTTTCTATTATACTCCAATTAGGGCTGAATTTTCAAGTATGATTGAATGGTTTTTACAGTATTTTACTGCATTAGGAGCAGAGCGATATAGCACGAAAGCAGTATGAACTGCGCAATAAGCAAAAGGATACATACGGCATCGGCTTTTGATCCGAGCTTAATGCCGATCAATACACCTATTGCCGTGCCGAGAGTATTCATAATAACGTCCGTAATATCCGAAGCACCGATTTTGAAAACGAATTGCACGGCTTCAAATACGATGCTTACGGTTAAGCCAATGAGTATCCCATGCCAAGCCTTTTTTGTGACATTCAAAAAAGAGAGATACATTCCGAGCGGCAAGAAGAACAGCGCATTATAAACGATCTCCGAAAGACTTATTCCGCCGTTTTGCATCATCGATGCACCAAAGGGGATAAGGTTAAGGCTGCGTCCCGTTTGCGGAAGCGCCCAAAACCTCGGCTCAAGCTTGAAGATAACGAGCCAAACAAGCAGGACGATATAGAGCGCAAAGCCGATATGGGCAAGAACTTTTCTTTTCATGGTGCCTCCGAGAACTAGTTAGTGTATCAATCATATTAGTACGCATGATTCGATTTGTCAAGTCCCTCCCTGCCTCTGTTTCGCATATATTTTCCCGTTACGCACGAACGACCCGCAAAGCGGGTCGCTCGAAGATGATACTTTTTTTGTAAGGCTTACTTCGCCTTCTTCGCCCTTGCGTAGGCGAGGATGCGCTGCATCTCGTTGTAAACGATCATGTAGCCCTCGTCAACGCCCATACCGGGCTTTGCAAGGATCTGGTCGGGACGGGTTGCCATGGCGCACTGTACGCAGACCTGCGCACTGCGGTCGGTCTCGTTGCAGGTGCCGCCCTGATAGGCACCGATGCCGCGCTCCTTGCAGTAAAGAACTGCCTCTATGGTGTTGTTTATGCCGCCGAGGTCGGGAGTTTTGATCTGAACCATGTGGCCCGCCTTGTTGTCGGCGAAGTACTTGATATCCTCGAGGGTGTTGCACCACTCGTCCGCAACGATCTCAACGTTGATGCCGCGGTCGTCGAGCTCCTTGGTGATGGCCTGAAGCGCGAGCATCTGCTTTTCCCTGTCCTCAACGTCCATGGGGCCTTCGATGCGGAGGTGGAAGGGCTTTGCGGCCTCTTCGAGGGTTGCGATATAATCGGCCATTCCTTTATAGTTATCGTTGCCGAACGCGGCGCCGATGGTGCCGTAAACGTCGATGTGGAAGATAGGGTTGTAGTCTTCGCTGGTGCGAAGCGCAAGAACGCGGTCGCTGAGCCACTTGACATACTCAAGGAGCAGCTCGCCATGCTCGCCGAGCTTGGTCTTTACGTTGTTGATAAGCGCATGGGGCAGGATCTGAGCACCCTTGATGATCATTTTATCGGCGTTGGTATAGCGATCGTCGCCGGACTGGGTGAAGATATCGAGCTCCTTATCCTCGAACTTGCAGCCGTATTCATCGGCAACGACCTCATACATCATGCGGCCGCTCGCCCTTGCGACGGCATCCAGGATGGCCTGGGTCATGCCATAGCGGATAGCGGTGTGCAGGCGCTTGCCGTCCACGGTGATCGCCTCGAGCATCGCGGAAAGCTCGCGGAAATTATCGGCCTCTTTGCCAACGAGCGCAGGCTTGATGTGCTTCTCGATGATCGGGATGAAGTCCTTGGCGAGGAAGAGCGGATCGCGTCCGCCGCAGCCGGAGTACTGCACAGCCGCGCAGTCGCCGTATGCGATCTGACCGTTCTCAAGAACGAGCATAACGGAGATGGACTCGCCGGGCATACGCACGGAGGTGAAGCCCGCGGTCTTGGGCTCGCCGACGTAGGCAAAGCCATCGGACTTGGCGCCGCCCTTGATGGCGCGCTGATCGTCGAAATAGAAGCCGGTACGGCCTGCGGAGCATATAAGGTCTACGATTTTCATGTTAATTTACCTCGTTGAATTTGTTTTTAGCTTTATATTTTTTCTTTTTAAGCTTGGATCCGACCAAGGTTTCGATCGCTTCCGCTATAAATTCGCAAAGCAGTTCAAAGATCGTTTCCATTTTTATCAGCTGTTCTTGAGTCCCTGCGGACGGCCCACGAGCCTGCCCTTGCTGATGGCGTAAACATCGTCGATAACCATCTGGAAGGAGGCGTTGCGCTTCTCGGCCTTCGCGCGCTCGGCGATCTTTGCGCGATGGAACTCCTTGATATCCTCGGTGAAGGGCAGGTTGCCCATCTCGTAGATGCGGATAGCGCCGTCGTTGTCGCGAGCAGGAAGCATCTTGCCCGCGTTGAAGCGCGAGGGAGCGAACGGAATATCCAGAACGCCCGAGAGGACTGCGCGAACGGTACCCGCGGCAACGTCGCCGTCGCCGAGCTCGAAGCACTTGTCAACGATGCAGCGAGTCTCGCGGCGGATCATTTCCTTTTCTTCCTCAAGGTTCTTCGCGGTGCAGACCTGATCGGAGAGCATGGATATGACCTGCTTGGTGCAGCGAAGTCCCTGTGCGTTGGCTTCCATAGTGGGAACGCCTGCGGCCTCGTGCGGAGTTTTGACGATAACCTTGGTGGCCTTGGAAAGCGCGGCGGTGGCACTGCCCCAGCTTATAACGCCGAAGGCCTTGGCCTCATCCTGCGGGAAGCCGCCCATCCACTGATGGAATACGGTGGTAACGATGACGTCCTTATAGCCGTACTTCTCAAGATACTCGTTGGTGAGCTCATCGAGCACACGGATAGCCGCAACGTCCTGAACGAGGTTGCCGCACTGACCGTAGCCTACGGTGATATTGCGAACGCCCTGCTCGGCGGCAAGGAGCGCCTCGATGATAGCAACGGCATGGGAGATGCAGGCGGGAACGAGGGTGCCGGTCAACGGACCGTAGGGCTCGCGGTTGATCGAAACGCCCGCTTCCTCATAGATGCCGGTAAGCCTATCGACATACTGCCAGTCGCGGATGGTCTTTTCCATCGGAACGTTCTTGGCGTAGGGAAGGTTGTAGGAGATGCCGCCGCCCTCGTAGCTTGTGAAGCCGCCTGCGTAGGTGATCTCGGTGAGAAGCCTTGCATCGGGCGTGCCGTGACGAACCTGAATCGGGGTGTCGAGGTTGTTTATGAGCCTGCGGCAGCCTTCAACGCCGTGGTTGACAGCAGGGAAGCCGTTGAGAAGTGAGCGGCGCTCCTTCATGGATTCGCGAATGCCGGTCTCCGCCTCTTCGTAGCGGTTCTGACGGGTGTAGCTGTCGATCGTGGTGGGCAAAAGATCCGCCTCGCCCTTATCCTGAAGATAGGTTAGGAGCTCGATCTGATCCTGGATCAGAGCAACGCCGGCGCGGGGCTGGATCAGGGTAACGCCATTGTTTTTTGCATCCACAAGCTTCTTGGAAAAGACCTTGTGGGCGGGCATGGCCTTATGGTACTCAATCGCTTCTTTGAAGTCAACCTCTGCGCCAGTGGGCCACTGCTTGAGAACTTCCTCGCGTATAGCGTAGAATTCATCGTCGGGAATGCGCTTATTTTGCAGTATCATCTTTAACTAACTCCTGTTTCATTATTTTGAGCGCCGCTTCGGGATGATGCTCGCTTAAAAGCCCCATCGCGGCGATTATGTACTTTCTATCGACCAATACGTCGGCGTTTCTCGGGCGGAGGGCTTCGGGATCCTCCTGCTCATCATAAAAGCTGTAGGACGCGATGCGCCCGGTGTGCTCGGTGTGGATCAAGGAGCCGCCGGTGACGATCAGCTTATCCACGTTAGTAAGGTTTTTGCCGGTTTGAACGAGCTTGAGCCCGCCGAGGCCGAACATTTCTTCAAGCCTGCCCGCGTGCCTTGTGACCGCAACGCGCACAGCCATGCTCGCGAGCGCCTCATCCACCGCTTGGGTCTCCGCATCGGTGGGAAGAAGCTCGGTGTTGTTTGCAAACATTTCGATTATTTCGCTCGTTCGCTCCTCGCTCAGCCCCGCAATCTCGGCCACGCGATCAAGACCCGCAGCATCCACAATGCCGTGGATGCTGTAGCGCATGCCGATATCGCCCTCTACCGTGCGCTTAATGTACGGCTCGGGAAGTCCCTTTAGGCTCGTTCGCGGATCGTCCGGAAGGCCTTCGCAAACGGAGTAGATATCCGTTGTTGCGCCGCCGACGTCCACGGCAACAAGATCGCCTATGCCGCTCTGAGTCTTGGTGCCTTCGGCAAGAAGCTTCATCGCCGCCATAACGGCGGAAGGCGTGGGCATCATTATGCCGCTTATAAGCTCGCTCGCGTGAGTGAGCCCCTTTGCCTGAACGATCCTTGCAAGGAAAACCTCGCGTATCTCCCTCTGGGTGGGCTCGATATTGAGCTTTCCGAAGGTGGGCATAACGTTTTCGGTGATATGCACTTCCCTGCCCTCGAGGATGCGTTCGCACTCCCTTGCGGCGTTGCGGTTTCCGGCGTAGATTATTGGATAATCGCCGCCGATCTCTTTGAGCACCTTTGCGTTGTGGATTACGGTATCGGTATTGCCGCCGTCCGTACCGCCGCAAAGAAGGAAGATGTCCGGCGAAAGCTTTTTGATCTCCTCGGCATCATCCTCGGTGAGCTTAAACGCATAAGTCTTTAAAACCTTAGCGCCTGCTCCGAGGCTGGCGGTTTTGGCCGCCTCCGCTGTCAGCTCGGGAACCAATCCGCTTGCAAGCATACGAAGACCGCCCGCGGCGCTCGAAGCCGCGTAACGGGCAGAAAAATCGAGCCTGCCGGTCGTCTGCTCCAATTTAATAAGAGCATCGGCAAGCCCGTTATTTATATCTGTTTGAACGGTGGTGTAGGAATTTGCAGTTCCCAAAAGGCGCGGCTCGTCGATATCGACGGCCGTGACCTTGGTGTATGTACTTCCGAAATCTATCAATAGAACCGGATTCATAAGCTTTAAGCGTTATAACGCTGCGACCCCGCTTACGGGATCAGTCCTCAACGTGCAGATCCTCTTTGAGCGCCTCGATGTCCACCTCAGGAGGGGTTCCCGGCGGGAAGGAGCGATCGAAGCCCATCGCTTTGAAGCGCTTCTCAACCTCATCGAAGGGCTGCTTTCCTATAACGATATTGCCGCCCACGTACAGCAGTATGTGCTCAAGACCCGCTTCATCGCACTTCTCACGAAGGCCGCGACAGTCGAGCTCGCCCTGACCATACAGTGAGGAAACGATGATCGCATCCGCATTGGTCTCTATCGCGGCGGAGATAAACTCCTCCTGGGAGACCATAACGCCGAGATTGATAACGTTGAAGCCCGCGTCGCTGAACGCGTGGTAGAGGATCTGGTTGCCCACTGCGTGGACGTCGGCGCCGATAACGCCGATGATGAGAGTTTTCTTTTTCTGTTCCATATCCAAACCTCGTAAAACAGTTTTTCTTGGGTGTTTTATCGCCTTCTATTTCGCTTTCCATACAGATGGCGATTTTATACTCTTTACTTTGGCGTATGATACCCCTTATGACAAAAAAAGTCAATAGTTATGGGTAGAAAAAATCAATATATTTAAGAGTTTTGTGCTTTGATGCCTATATTGCAAAATGTTCGGTATAATATATTGCCTTTTGTTCTTTAACAAGTGGCTAAAGTGTGGTAAAATTGATTCAGCTTTTGCGCGTTTTCCCTATCGGAAAGCGGTGCGAACGTGAAATTTCCCAAAGGAGAAAAACCATGAAGAAGCTTACCGCACTTATCATTGCCATGCTCCTCGTTCTTTCCGTGCTGCCCCTTTCGGCATTCGCAAAGACCGTTGAGCAGCCGAAGCTTGTCAATGCCAACGTTGAGTTTGACGACGACGGCAGCGACGGCTACAGCGGCGACTACGTAGTTATCTACAACCCCTCCACCAGTTCCTCCGCCACCGCCTCCACGGGCAATATGGCAGGTCTTATCGAGACCACCGTTGGCGACAGCTCGATCGGCTATGAGCCCGACCGTGCCGCAATGGATCGCCCCTATAAGTTAGACGTTGACAGCATTATCGCCGAGCAGAACGAGGCCGCCGGCATCCCCGCAAATCCTGTGACTGACGGCGCCGTTATCGCCACATCCTTCAACGTTGGCGACACGCACAACTTCCAGATCAACAGCACCTACTGCCCGCTCCCCTCCACGAGCGTTCAGTTCAAGGTGCTTGCTAAAGGCGATCATTGCTACATTTGGACTCCCACTTCCATCGCTGCCAATGTATACCCTCTCGATCAGATCGACGAGAGCTTCGGTGATATGGCCGCTGCGGAGTTTGACTCCAAGTTCGAGCTTATGCAGTCCTCCTTCGGCGATCATTCCAACGGCACCAACGGTGACGGCAGGCTGAACATACTTTACTACAATATCGATGACGGCTGGCAGCCCGGCGAAGGCTACGTTGCAGGCTTCTTCTCCTCGAGCGATCTTTACTACAACGGCATGCCGATCCTCAATATCGACACCTACCCCGGCGTTTACTACGAGCGTGTGAACGGCGAGGTCATCATTGATCTTGAGAGCACCTACGGCACGATGGTTCACGAATACCAGCATCTTATCAACTACTCGGCAGGCGGCACCGACACCTGGATCAACGAGTGCATGAGCGCCGCAGCCGAGGAGATCTGCTACCCCGGCAGCTCGGTCGTTTCCCGTATCCAGAGCTGGCTCAACTACAGGTTCTCCACCAATAACGACTGGCTCAACCCGCCCACCGAGCATGAGTATACCAGCGCCTACAGCCTCCACAAGGGCTACTCGATGTATTCCTGGAGCAACTATCTGAACACGAACGACCTTCTCGCGCTTTACGCACAGGTTTCGTTCTTTGCGCAGTATATCTACACCCAGCACGGCAACTCCACCTTCCGCGCGCTTCTTGAGAAGCTTACGGACGGTTTCAGCTTCCCCAACGCGCTTCAGAACGTTACCGGACAGAATGCATCGGATTTCGTTCGCAATTTCAGGATCGCGCTTACCGCGAACACAACCCAGGAAATCGAGGACGGTATCTACGGCTTCGTGCCGCAGGAAGGCTACGATCCCTCTCAGTACCACGACGTTGAGAATATGTACGACCTTCTCGCGCCCCTCGTGTTCACCGGCAGCTCCTGCTCCATCAGCGGCGGCGGTGCTATCACAGTTAAGCCCGTCGGCGGCATTTACAATCCCCCCGCAGGCGCAG
>CADBGC010000020.1:11820-32019 GCA_902794055.1 uncultured Eubacteriales bacterium
CGCTCGATCCCGCTTCGATCGATATGTACGCAGGCGGTTACGCGGTTATCAGCGCGCTTCGCGAGCCCGTGAACGCAAACAATTACGAGATCAGCTGGACAAGCTCCAACGAAGCGATTGCAACCGTTGTTGGCAACAACCGCAAGGCTACCGTTTCCGCAGTTGCCGTCGGCACCGCCGTTATCACTGCGCGCGCCCATGATCTTATCAACGATGTTTACTACACCGCACAAACGCTCGTTAATGTCAAAGGCGTTCCCTCCTTCAATGAAGCGGCAAATGTTGAAAACGGCACCGTGGAATTCAACAACAGCGTTGGCACCTATCATTGGGTAGTCGATCCCATCAGCGATCCCGGCAGGGTCAGCGTTCGCAGCGACAACCGCGGCGTGAACAGCTCCGATTCGGCGTTCACCGTTACCGTTCAGCTCAACTCCGGTGACGTGGTATCATTCGATTGGAAGGTCAGCAGCGAGGCGAGCTACGACAAGCTCAATTTCTACGTTGACAACAGCGTTCGCAACACCATCCACGGCGAGCAGGATTGGGCAACCGTTTCCTTCACCGCAACCGCAACAAGGTCCTACACCTTCAAGTGGGAGTTCCATAAGGACGTTTCGACCCACACCGGCGCGGACTGCGGCTGGGTGGACAACATCTCCATCCCCGGCTATATCAACGAGGAGCCCGATTATCTCCCCGGCGACGTCAATATGAACGGCACCGTTGAGATGGCGGATGCGCTGATGGCGCTTCGCGCTGCGATGGGCATTCTTGAGCTCACCGAGCTTCAGACCCTTATCGCCGACATGGACGAGAATGGCACCATTGCCGTTTCCGATGCACTCAGCATCATGCGTATATCGATGGGCATAGATTGATATCTGCGCTATAAAACCGAACAAGTTATAAAGCGCCGCCGCACGGATTTCCGTGCGGCGGTGCCGTTTTTATCTCCGGTCAATGAGCACATCACTTACAAGGATCGACTATAAGTGCCGAGTGCCTTTTGCCATGCCGAGCGCGTTTCAAACACTTCAGTCAAAGAGCTTGCTCATGAAATACGGCCGCATTTCCTCCCATTCGTACGGTAAATAAACGTTGACACTTTCCCTGTCCGCATTGTATGTTGAAAGTATGATATTCATCTCTTCAAGACTGATACGCGGAAGCCCGGAGAAGTCATTAAATATGCTGTTCGTTACTTCCGTAAGTATGCAGCAGTATTCGTCGTGATCGTGTCGTTTGGTGATGTAAACAACCAAATAGTCCGCGTGCAGACCGAAGTACTGCGGATAGGAAAGGCGAAGCTGAGCTTCGATCGTACCGAGATCGGGCGAAGTGTAGATCACCGCACCGTTCTCGACCGCTACGAACATCGCCGGTCTATTGAAGCTTACGAAGTAGCGTATAGTGCCGTTTTCATTCTCGATCACCTTAGCGAGCCTCAAGCTCGATGCCGATGCAGCTTCCGAGTAACCCACAGCAAGAAGGTATTCCCGCGCCGCCTCTATCGCGCCGTTCACCGCCGTTTCGTCCATGAAGGCTGAGGGATCCGAAAAGATTCCCATCACGCTGTCGCCGCTGACGAGCACGTAGTTGCGGTCGGTATTAGAAAGCAGCAGCTCTTCGGGAATGTAAACGAGATAGCTTCTCGCGCCGCTGCTGTCGATGCTCTCCTTGATGATGTGAACGCCGGTATAGTTGCCGATGCCGACGTACTCGCCCGCCTTGGCTATCGCCATGTTGCTTTCAAGCACATAGTTTGCGTACTCGAGCTTTTCCCTAACGCTTCCTTCGCGCGGGAAGTCATCGCGCTCGCCGAGCACAAAGTCGAGAATAGAGAGGCTTTCGCGGCAAAGCAGCTCGCGCTGAGTAAACATGCAAAACGGCACGGAAACAGCGTGAGAACCGCCATCCGATGTGGGCGCGGCGGGCAGATTGCTTGTGATAGTCAGACCGTTTGAATCTATAACGCATTCACAGCCCGTGGTGTCGATATGCTCGCCGCTTTCGCGGTCGAAGAGCCCGAAGTTTGTCAAGCCGCAGTACGCATCGGCGCTTATAAGCAGCGTTCCTCTTTCAAGAAGAGCGTTTACTTCGCCCGCAAACTCAAGCACCTTCTCGATATCGTTCGGCGGAGCGGGCACGCTGCCGTGAACCGTGAAATTGATGCTGCGCTCCTCGGCACAGATCAGCGCATTGTCTTTAACGGTGTAAAGCTTGTACGAATACTCGCATTCGCCGCCGCTCCCATAGCCGGGCTTATAAACCATAATGCATCTTCCGATCCCTTCCTTTTCAGTCAGGATATAGCTGCGATTCGAAACACGCGAATAGCCTATTATATCCAGGCCGCCGAGGTTTTCGCCGTTCTCTCCGACAAGATAAGGTGTTGCGTACGATTCGTTTTTGAGCAGTGCGAGGCTCAGGCAGAATCTTTCCTCGGCGCCGTCGCCGTCGATGTCAACAGCCCAATAATCGACCGAATCCTCTGCTCTTTCATAAACGATCTCGCAGTTCGGCATCATCTGTGAAAGCGCGAGAACATGATCCTCATCGAGCCAGTTATCGCTCAGCATAAGCAACTCGAGCGAGTTAAGATCGCTAACCGAATAAACGTTTGATATCCAGTTATTGTTGAGCGAAAGCACTCTGAGCTTCGGGAACAGCCCTTCCTTGCAAAGCTGTTCGATGCCGTTGATCTCGTTGTTGTCAAGAGTAAGCGTTTCAAGCTCGGTTAGCTTCCTAAGAGGATACAGATTACTTATCGAGTTGCCGCTCAGATCCAGATCTTCAAGCTTCGTCAGCGGCTCGATAAACGAAATATCACCGATACCGCAGTTTTCAAGCATCAGATAGCGCAGCTCGGTAAAATTCCCGAGCGTATCCAAGCCCTCCAAGCTAACCCCGTTGCCGCCGAGAATGAGCTGATGAAGCCCCGTGAGACCGCCGAGCGGTGCAAGATCACTCACGCCGCAGTTATAGAGCCAAAGGGAGTGAAGGCTCGTCAGCTCGGAAAGCGGCTCAATGTCGATCGCCTGCGATCCGAAGCGCTTATTGAGCTTAAAGGTTTCGAGATTCTTGAATTTCGCAACGTCCGAAATGTCGCTTATCTCCGAGAAGCTGCTGTTAGTTGAAAAGCCGAAGGAAAGGCTCGTTACGCCGAGCAGCTCTTCATCGGTGATGATATTGCCGGCATCATCGGGACGGGTTCTTCTGTACTCTGCTTCGAATACGGGATCAGCGAACGCTACGCCGTCAGGTTCTTCACCGTTCGGATCGGCGGTCGGCTCGGTCGCGGGCGCTGTGGGTGCGCCGGACTGCTTCGGCTCGCTTTCAGGAATATTGTTCGCTGGGTTCGCAACGCAGGCGGCGAGCACCGCAAGCGAAAGAACGAGCGCTATTACAGTTACGATAAGCTTGGGTTTTTTATAATTCATAGCGTTTTTAATGCGGCTCCTTACTCCGATTTCGCCAAAGGCGAGGGGGCTTGGCGAGGGAAACTGCTTGCTGACGGCGAAGCTCAAGAGAGTTGAAGAGTATTCGCATCTGATATCGAGCTTTTCGCCCAAAACCTTTTCATCGCAGCTCATCTCCATATCCTTATTCGAAAGATAGAACGCAAGCCAGCAGAGCGGGTTGAACCAATGCAGCGCGAGCAGCAGGAACGAAAATACCTTTATAATATGGTCGCCGCGCTTTATATGGTATCTTTCATGCGCGAGCACGTACCTGCGCGCCTCGTCGCTCAGCCCGAATGGAATATAAATTTTCGGGCTGATTAAGCCGAGGATGAACGGCGAGCGCACAAGCTCGCTTTGATAGATATTGCCTTCGCGCCGAACGGCCGTGGACATTTTGCGATACATTTTGATATAGCCGATAACGCTGTACGCGATAAGCGCGATCATTCCGACTATCCAAAGCACGACCGCCGCCGTCATCAGCGCATCGACAATACCGACTGACGAGGCCGCCTGCGCGGCGCTGCCCGCTCCGCCCGAGCCGCCGATATTCCCGGTCATTCCCGCGATAACGCCCTGAGTTGCGGCGGGCGCGGAGGTCGCTTCATGCACCGCAGCGGGTACGCTTGTTTGAATCGCATGCGGCGTGATTTGCGGGATGGGCGTTATATTCGGCAGAGGCGTGTTTACAGAGATCGGCGCCTGCGTTGAACGCACGATGCTTGGAATGTATTCGAGCCTGCCGGCGGTGGATACTGCATTTTCGGCGGTGCTCGCGGCCTTTGGAACGAAGTTGAACAGGCTTATCGCCGATTTGATGCTCACGGGGCAGCAGAGCCGAAACGCCGCAGCGCCCCAGAGAAGATATGACCATTTCTTCGGCGCTTTTTTAAGGATCAGCCTTGCAAGCAGGATTGTAAGGATCACTATTGCGCCCGATATGCTCATATTCAGAACGGTCAGCATGAATTCCTTCATGATCATTCCCTCCCGCTGCTTTTATGGCTGTCAATAAGCTTTTTAAGCTCCTCCGCCTCGTCCTCGGAGATGGTCTTGCCGCCGAAGAACGAAATGAGGAAGCCCGGAAGCGAGCCGCCGAAATCGCGGTTTATGAAAAGCTCGCTCTCCTTTTTTTGAACCGAGGTTTTCGGCACAGCCGATGTAACGGTTGAAGCCTCGTTTTTCGCAAAACCGTTTTCGCACATCTTTCTCAGCATGGTGTAGGTGGTGGACTTCTTCCAGCCAAGTTCCCTTTCGCAGAGCTTCACAAGCTCAGTCGATCCAACAGGCTCGTTTGACCAGATAACGTCCATAAAGCGGTAATCGCTTTCGCAGAGCAGTTTTTCAAACATATCTTTAAGCCTCTCCCACTTAAGTTTAGATTTATAAACCTTGTGCGTAGTTTATCATTATAAACCAAACTTGTCAAGTGCTTTTTTTAACTCTTTAGCAATTTATCGGCGAGTCAAAAGCAGCCCGAGCTCGAGCTGCTTTAAATCAGGCAATATGCTGTTTGTTCATTCTTTAATAAGCTTCCCTATAAAGGATTCACCGCAATCGAAGGCTTCTCCTAGCAGATAATCCACAACGCTTGCGCCTATATCCGCAAAGGTGGGGAGCGTTCCGAGTGAAACAGGCTGCACCTTCCTGCCCCAAACGAGCACGGGGATGTATTCGCGGCTATGGTCGGTGCTCGGGGTGGTGGGGTCGCAGCCGTGGTCGGCGGTGATTATAAGAAGATCGTCATCGCTCATCGCGTCCATTATCTCGGGCAGCTTTTTGTCGAAGTATTCAAGCGCTTCCGCATAGCCCTCAACGTTGTTTCTATGGCCGTATAGCGCATCGAAATCCACAAGGTTTGTGAAGATGAAGTCTCCCCTGCCCTTCTTCAAAAATTCTATCGTGGATTCTATGCCCGTGACGTTGTTCTTGGTGTGATCCACGGTCGTTATGCCCCTATGGCAGAAGATATCCTCTATCTTGCCTATCGCCACGACTTCCTTTCCTCGCTCGGTCAGCCTGTCGAGTATCGTTTCGCCAACGGGCTCAACGGCGAAATCGCGGCGGTTCTCGGTGCGCTTATAATCCCCGTTTGAGCCGAGGAACGGGCGTGCGATGACCCTGCCTACGAGGTTTTCGCCCATAAGAATCTCTCTCGCTATCTCGCACATTTGATAGAGCTTTTCCGGCGGGATCACCTCTTCATGCGCCGCGATCTGAAAAACGCTGTCCGCCGATGTGTAGATGATGGGCTTGCCCGTGCGAACGTGCTCATCGCCGAGCTCGTTAATTATGACCGTTCCCGAGGCAACGCAGTTTCCGAGCGTTCCCCGATGGATCTTCATCTCAAACTCATTCATAATGGAGCGCGGGAAGCCATCTGGATAGGTCTTGAACGGCACCTCCATAGGCAGCCCCGCCATCTCCCAATGCCCGCTCGTGGTGTCCTTGGCGTGGGTCAGCTCCGCAGCTCTGCCGTATGCTGCTCTCGGGCGCTCCGAAGCAGGCATACGCGAATTTTCGATGTTTCCGAGACCGAGCGAAAGTAGATTTTTAATGTTCATCGGTCGTTCGGCGTAGGTATTTCCGAGGGTATGGGAGCCCTCATCGCCAAAATCCGCAGCATCGGGCAGCTCGCCGATTCCGACACTGTCCAGAACTATGATTATTGCACGTTTTTTCATGTTTTTCCTCCAAATATTACTTGATTTTGATTTACTGTCCCAGATTCCCCGATCATTCGGGCAGTTTGCAAACGTCCACCCACTCGACATTCGGGCAGGCGGCTTCAAGCTCGGCGATGCTGAGCTTCACGGCGCTATGATCGGTTCCCGCTGCGGGATAGACGGTTTCGTGGAGTTTTAGGCTTTCGTCGAGATAGACCGATACGCCATCGTTCACACCGAACGGGCAAACGCCGCCGACGGAATGCCCGATCAGCTTCTCAACGAGTTCAAACGGGATCATCCTCGCCTTGCAGCAAAAGCGCCGCTTATATTTGGCGTTGTCGATACGGGTCATGCCCTCGGCAAGTATCAGCACCGGCTTGTCCCCTTGCATGAACGAAAGCGTTTTTGCTATCATTCCGGGTTCGCAGCCAAGTGCTTCGGCTGCCTCGGCGACCGTTGCGCTGCTGTGATCGGGAATGATTATCCTATCCTCAAAGCCCACGCTTTTCAGATATTCCTTTGCTCTTTCAAGCGACATTTTTCTTTTCCCTCGAGGTTCAGCAGCCTATGAGTGCATCGCAGAAATCGGCGATACGCTTGTCGTTCGCCTCCCGCGGCTTATCCTTGGGATCGATCAGCGCAAGCTCGGCTTCAAGACTGTCGGTGCCGAGGCAGGCTTTGAGCTTTTCCATGGCCTTGCCTGCGCCCGAGCCGCTCAGACATACGAACGCCGCGATCCGCTTTTCGCTCAAAGTAGCTCTGTTTTCCTCGATAAAGCTGCGAAGCGGAGGCGCGATATTGCTTGCCCAAACGGGCGTGCCGAGTATCACGCGGTCGAAGCCGTCGGCATTGAAGCTATACGGCTTTAGCTTGGGAGTTTCGTTCTTCATGGCGCTTTTTCCGCCGTGGATGAA
The DNA here is from genome assembly GCA_902794055.1 of uncultured Eubacteriales bacterium. Classification (GTDB taxonomy): domain Bacteria; phylum Bacillota; class Clostridia; order Christensenellales; family CAG-138; genus PeH17. The sequence goes on from CADBGC010000020.1 coordinate 18,871, forward strand.
CTTTTTAAACCCCTTCGCGGGGTATGCCTGCTCGGGCTCGATCGAAATAAGCTCCGCACCAAGCTTCTTTGCGATTCTTTCCGCGGCATAAGAGGTATTTCCGTTCAGAGAGTAATAGACTATTGCCGTTCTCATGCTTTTCATCTCCTTTTGGTTAGAATTCGGTATTTCAAGCTTGTCAATGCCTGTATTCCATACCGCCCTGCTCGTAGAGTGCGAGCAGAAGATCAACGTCCCTGCCATAGCTCTTCAGGCCGTCGCTGTGTCCATGATACTGCAAATATGCATCGTTTATGCTGTTGTTGACCTGCGCGGCGGGGTGGTTTTCGTATTTTTTATAGTACTCGCGATAGTTTTCAAGGTCGCGCTGCATGCCCTCGGAATAGCATCTGTACCAAATATCGGCGTATTTATCGTAATCGTTTGAATACAGGCTGCTTGCGCAGGACGAGAGAGCCGCCATCACCGCCGAATAGCGGAACGCAGGATCATTTGACCAAAGCGAAGCATAGTATGAGATAAAATTCGCCTCATCCTCGGCGGCAAAGCCGAAATAATGCCCCATCTCGTGCGATGCGCCGCTCAAGAAGTACAGATCGGGCTGTTCCGCGTTTACGTTCGGCTCGGCAAGATACGGTATGTAGATTCCGGCGATATCGAGCTTTGAAAGGGTTTTAGAAAGTATCGGAGTTTTCGCTTTATAGCATTTATTGGCGAAAAGCTCGTTGTCCCTTCCGAGCGAACGGAAGGCCTCCGGGATGGCCTTGAGCGCCTCAGCTCTCGAGCCCGCGCTGAACACGCCGTTTTCGTCCTCATCAACCTGAGTGCGAAGCTCCGTCGCCTGCATTGCAAGATGCTCGGTCAGCTCGGCAAGCTCGTCCACGCTCCTTGTGTGAACGTTCAGCTCCATCAGCTTAGAAAGAGGCTGACGGTAGTGGTTGAAGCCCCAAAGAACGTAGAACAGGTTCAGCATAATTCCCACGAATATTCCAAGCGAAACAAGATAGCTGAAAAACCTTATGCGATTCTCGCCCCTCGAGCGCAGCTTGCCGAAAGGTATCTTCAAAAGGCGAACAACAAGTATCAGAACGAGCAGACCGCCGATAAGAACTATCACAAGCTCTGCAACAGAAAGAGGGAAGAGCGAATTCAAAAAGCCGAGCAGTCTTGATACGATCGGATAGATCCCGCGCGAATAGATGCGCTCCACCTTCTCGGGCGAATTCTTGACAAGGCTCGGCAGGAAAATTGCGATGGGTATGAGCAAGAGCAGCGGAAGCCGCTTTATAATATTTGCCCAAGTGTATTTATCACCTCGAGTTTTTCCCCTGCGCGAAGAACGCGAAGCACGGGTATCGTTTGAATAAACGCTTTCTCTTTCCAATTTCATTCTCCTTTTCGATCCGTATAATTCTCGCATAAGCTATCGGCTTATTCTTTGCTTACCGAGCCTCTTGAATACGCTTTGGGCAGCCTTGCCATAAGCGCGTTGCTTTTAAGCAGCGCGATCTCGCGCCTTGCGATATCGTATTTGCAGCGGTTTAGGCAGCTTTCAGCGTTTAGATGACGAAGCGCACGTATGCCGAGCACTCGGAAAACGAGCGCGAGCACGGCGGCGGCATAGACGTACACGGTCGGCGAAACGGACAGATTCAGAGTTATCACTCCCTCGGCCGTGGACTTTTCGGAAATCGAAGATAGCGCGGAGTTCCCGATAAAAACCAAGCCGATAAAGAGAAGCAGTGCTATAAAGTAGAGCGTTCCTCCGACTCTTGCGAAGTAATAGCGAAGCTTTCCGGCGGAAAACAGCCCGATCACTCCGAAAAGGATGAAATGGACGGCTATCAGGAAAAACAAACCCGTCAAGAGCAAAAGCATGCCGTTCAGAAGCCAAACGAGATGCTCACCCTCCTGAGTAAGCTCCGAGCCCGGACCTGCGAGCTTTAACGCTTTGTCTATACAGCCGCTTATGAACGACGGCAGTTCGAAGATATTCACGCCCCTGTTTGTGAGCAGCTTCGTTCCGTTCAGCACGGCATTTGCACTCATCCAAGGGAAAAAGAAGGTTGCCAGCATCACGAGTGCCAAAACGAACGACAGTGGCTTGCTGAAATTGAAGCGTATCCCGCCCGAGGTGCTTCGAGCAGCACGCTGCACATCGTGCGAATAATCGGCGTGAGCGGCGCTTTCGTTCGTTTCCGTTAGCACTTCTCCGCATTCTGGGCAGTATTTAGCGGGTATATCCACCCTTGCATTGCATTTTTCGCAGTATTGAGCCATAAATCACCTTTCGGGTTTTTGATATTCGATCGTAACAGATTTGCCGTCCGAGAACGCAGCGACCGTTCCGCGCTCATCGGTGCGAACGACCGAGCAGCCCGCAGAATTCAGCCTGCTCAGTATGTCGAAATCTGGATGTCCGTATGGATTGCTTGCGCCAACGGATATGACGGCGATATCCGCATCCACGGTTTCAAGGAAGCCTATGGAAGAGCTTGTTGTGGAGCCGTGATGCGCCACCTTTAGTACGTTTGCCTTAAACAGCTCCTTTTCGTTATGAAACATGGAAAGCTGCTCGGCATGCACCGTTGCATCGGCAGTAAATATAAAGGCGGTTTCGCCGTATTCTATGCGAAGCATAAGGCAGCCGTCGTTCGCATCGTATTGTGAATACTCACAGCCGAGTATCGGGGAGATCACGGTAATTCCGCATTCTTCATCCCACTCAACGATATCGCCGCACCATACCTTTCGGATAGGAACGCCTTTTTCATTTAATGCCGTTTCAACAGCCGACGAATAGTCGCTCTCTATATCCTCTGCCGTAGTTATATAGCCGCCTGTCTCAAAGCCTTTGATGATGCGCGGCATCGAGCCGATATGGTCGCTGTGGGAATGGGTGCCGACGAGCAGATCTATGCGCTCAACACCAAGCGTTTGCAAGAACTTCTGTACGCGGTTTGCGTATATGCTCTCGCCCGAATCGATCAGCATCGTTTTTCCGCTTGGCGAAATGAGCACCGCGGCATCGCCCTGCCCGACGTCGATAAAATAAACCGACAGCTGACCCTTGATCGGCATTTTCGGAACAAGGGGCAGGTCCGGCTCGGTTTCGCTCGGCGCATCGCTGCAAGAGAATACGGGCAGGCTTATCGCGCCGGAAAGAAAGCCGATGCATATAAGAGCTGCGGCAGCGGCAAGCCCTATCAACAGTATCAGAATTTTCGCAGTTTTTTCACGCATATCGAAGTTTAATCCGCTGCCGTTTAAAAACGTGGCGGAGCTTTTTTGCAGTCTATTCCCCCGTCATCCTGCGCATGATCGCGGCGCCGTTCTTTTTAAGCCAGTCATTCCAGTGGTCGTAATCGGGGAATACCCTTATTACCTCGGCATAGAAACGCTGCGAATGATTCATCTCCTTGAGATGACATAGCTCATGCACCACCACGCTGTCGATGACTTCGGGCGGAGTAAGCATCAGAAGGCAGTTGAAGTTCAGATTGCCCTTGCTCGAGCAGCTTCCCCATTTGGAGCGCTGGTTTCTGATCGTTATTCTGCCGAATTTTACGCCGATCAACGGGGCGTAACAGCGAGCCCTTTTGGGAATCAATTCACGCGCTCTCGCGGCAAGCTCGCGAATATCGGATTCAGAGAGCTTTTCCGTGCTTTCTCCCTGTGCCGCGCGCTCCTGCTCACGCCTCCGATACTCCCTCGTATGCTTTTCGATCCAAGCAAGATGCTTTTCAATGAAGGCGCGGATATCCGCATCGCTCGCTTTGAGCGGAGCTCGAACGATCAGTCCGTTTTTGCCTATCTCCATTCCAAGCGTTCTTCTTTGGCTTCGAATCAGCCTGTATTCAAGGCCAAATGCCTTGTTTTTGTTTTTATCGTTATTCTGCATTCTATATATTGTATCACCCCGAAAACATATTGTCAATCTGACCGCATTTGCAAAAAGGCTTTTTTTATGTTATAATTATTTTGGATTATTAGGGACATGGCTCCGCGAGGCAATATGAAGCATAGGATCATCGGCGTTGACGCAGGCTCACCCGCCGAAAGAGCGGGCATCGAGCCGGGCTGGTGCCTTGAGCGCATCAACGGCGAAAACGTATACGACGTTATAGACTACGAGCAGCTTTCGGCGCATAGTCGGCTTGAGCTTACGCTTGTTAAGAATGCTATTCATGCTTCGGACGACGAAAAAAGCAATATCGAGACCGCCGAGAGTGTTCATTCAAAAAGTGCCGAGGCCGAGCGCGAAAGCGGCGATGATGCTTTCTTATGCGAAGCCTCCTGCTCCGAGGAGCGGATAACGGTTCGCATAAGAAAGGGCGAATACGACCCTCTCGGGCTAAATTTTGAATCGGGTCTTATGAGCCGCGTTCGCCAATGCGCCAACCATTGCATCTTCTGCTTCATCGACCAGATGCCGCACGGCAACCGAAAGACGCTCTATTTCAAGGACGACGACTGGCGGCTCTCGCTGATAATGGGCAACTACGTTACGCTCACGAACGTTGGCGAAGCTGAATTTGAACGCATACTCGCTCGAAGAGCCGCTCCGCTTTATATCACAGTCCACGCGACGGACGGCGAGGTGCGAAAACGCATGCTGCGCGGCAAGAACGCCGAAAACCTGCTTCCGAGGCTCAAAAGGCTGCACGAAGAAGGGCTTTCCTTCCATTGTCAGGTGGTGCTCTGCCCCGAGATAAACGACGGCAAGGTGCTCGAAAGAACGCTTGCCGACCTATACGCGCTGAGGCCTGAATGCCGATCGGTTGCAGTCGTTCCGCTCGGAATAACCAAGCATCGCGAGGGGCTTACCAAGCTCACCCCGATGAACGAGGAGAGGGCAAAAGCCGCCGTCATGCAGATCGAGGGCTTCAGAAAAAGGCATGGTATAACCGATTTTTGCTATGCCTCGGATGAAATGTATCTTGCCGCAGGGCTTCCGCTGCCCGAATACGAAGAGTACGGTGATTTTGAGCAGATAGAGAACGGCGTGGGCATGTACCGTCTTTTCGAGAGCGATTTCCTTATGATGCTCGACACGCTTGAAAAGCGTGATGAGTTCGTCGAGCTCGACTCGGTAAGCGGCGTTTCGATAGCCCCGCTGATGCAGGCTCTTTTCGATAAGCTTTTGCCGTACAACATCCGAATAACCGTCCACCCTGTTTTAAACGATTTCTTCGGGCATACGATCACCGTAACGGGGCTGATCACCGCGCGCGACATCCTCGCGCAGCTCGAAGGAAAGCTCAGCGGAAGGGCACTTCTTCTCCCGTACACGATGCTTCGCGAAAACGACACCGTATTTTTGGACGGGCTCAGGATAGAGGAAGTTTCCGATAGGCTCGCGATGCCCGTTTACAAGATATCCGCAAGCGACGGCGCTGATTTTATCGATGAGCTCGAAGCGATAGTATCGGAGCTTGAATAAGCTTTTTCGCGGCCTCGCGCCGCTTAAATATAAACAATACCGCAAAGGATAAGATAGAAGAATGAAACCCCTTATAGCGATAGTCGGCCGCCCGAACGTGGGCAAATCGACCCTTTTCAATAAGATAGTGGGCAAGCGCATTGCGATAGTTGAGGACACTCCGGGCGTTACCCGCGACCGCATTTACGCGGACGGCGAGTGGCTCAACTACCACTTCACCCTCATCGACACGGGCGGCATCGAGCCCGAGAGCGAGGACATCATCGCAAAGCAGATGCGCCGCCAGGCGGAGCTTGCGATCGAGACCGCGCACGTTATCGTTTTCATAGTGGACGGCAGAGCCGGTCTCACCGCCGCTGATGAAGAGGTCGCGGAGATGCTTCGCCGCAGCAAGAAGCCCGTCGTGCTCGTTGTGAACAAGCTTGACCACCCCAAATTTGAGGACGAGATCTACGATTTCTTCGCCCTCGGCATCGGCACGCCCATCGGCATCTCGGCCGAGCAGGGGCTCGGTCTGGGCGACATGCTCGACGAGGTCGTGGCCTATTTCCCGCGAATCGAAGAGGAAGCCGCCGAGGAGAACCCTTCCATCGCGATAGTGGGCCGCCCGAACGTTGGCAAATCCAGCCTTGTGAACGCGCTGCTCGGGCAGGAGCGCACCATAGTTTCCGATATTCCCGGCACCACGAGGGATGCTATCGACACTCCTTTTATTTGGAACGAGAAGGAATATACGCTCATCGACACCGCCGGCATCAGAAGAAAGCGCGCCGTTGAGGATGAAACGGTCGAACGCTACAGCGTTATCCGCTCGCTTGCCGCTATACGGCGCTGCGATATCGCACTTATCGTCATCGATGCGGAGCGCGGCCTCAGCGAGCAGGACGTTAAGATCGCGGGCTATGTGCATGAGGAAGGCAAGGCGAGCGTCGTTATTGTCAACAAATGGGACCTTATCGAGAAGGACACCTATACCGCCGATAAGTTCAAGAAGGATATGCTTGTGGATCTTGCCTTCATGAGCTACGTTCCGATGCTCTTCATCTCGGCAAAGACCGGTCAGAGGGTGAATAAGGTCATGGAGCTTGCGGAATACGCGCTCGCGCAGAACAGCATGCGCATCTCCACCGGCAAGCTGAACGGCGTTGTGAATGAAGCCATAACGATGAACGAGCCCCCCGTTTCAAGCGGCAGAAGGTTGCGCATCTACTACACCACGCAGGTCAGCATCAAGCCACCGACCTTCGTAATATTCGTAAACGAACCCGATCTGATGCATTTTTCCTACAAGCGTTATCTCGAGAATTTTATCAGAAAATCCTTCGAGCTTAAGGCAACGCCCATACGAATAATCATCAGAAAACGCGAAAGAAATGAGGACAGATAAATGAGAAAGCCCCTTATTCTGCTGATCGCTGCGGCGCTGCTTGCCGCTATGCTTATCAGCGGCTGCAAAAAGCACAACGACGTTATAATCGATGTTGATCCCGTAAACACCGAGCAGAGCCTTCCCACCGCCGAAAGCACAGGCGATGCAAGCACTACAGGCGATGCCGTATCCCCAACGGAACCCGCGATCACGGACGGTGCCGAAACCGACACGCCAGCAGACACTCCGACCGCCGTGCCGTTCGTTACAAACACCCCCGATGCCGAGCAGCCCACTGCGGTTCCGACCTCGCTGCCGAGTGCCGTGCCGACCTCCGCTGCCGTTGAGACCGATCCTCCCGCGACCGCAATAACCGTTCCCACGATCGCGCCGACGGCAGCACCCACCAACGCGCCCGGACAGCTCAATTACGGCGTTTTCGACAACTGCTGCTTCATTGGCAACTCGGTTTTCGAGGGTCTGCACAACTACGGCGTTATCAAGAACGGCACCTGGTACACCAAGGTCGGTCTGAACATACTTACGGTCTACAACACGCCCGTGATCGGCGGCACCGTTCCTGTTATAGATGAGCTCAACAGCGGCAGCTATTCGGGGATACTGCTCATGTTCGGTCAAAACGAATGCGGCTGGCCCGATCTTAATAACTTCATCCGCAAATACGAGCAGCTTCTTAGGGACGTTTGGGCGAAGCAGCCGCAGGCTAAGCTTTTTATAATGGGAATAACGCCCGTTTCAAAGGCTGTTTCCGACAAGGGCGAAAACGGCGTTACCAACGCGAATATAAACACCATCAACGAGGGGCTTGAGGCGCTTGCTTCCCGCACCGAAAACGCTTATTTCGTCAGCGTTCCCTCCCTGTTTTATACCTCCGACGGTTCGCTTCAGCCGGATGCGTCCACCGACGGAGTTCATTTGAACGTCAATTATATGAGGCTGTGGGCGGATCATATCTGCCGCATCGTTGACGGCGTGCTCTGATGATAAGCCGATAATGCTTTGATATTATCGGCTCATGTAGCTCGAGCATGGGATGCTGAACTGATTTGAGTTGTTTAAAAAACATTTGTTTTCAGGAGGTATAGAACAATGAAAAGATCACTCAAAATCACCGCCGCTCTGCTTGCGCTCGTTATGGCGCTTGCAGCATTTCCCGTTTCCGCTAAAAAGAACGTTGAAGCAGACAGGTCTTCCGTTTCGCCGAGTTGGACCGTTCCCGAGGGATACAATGCGCACGACTACAACAAATGCGCAGATTTCCTTGAGCAGACCGATGCAAACGGCGTTAAGAACGGCAAGAAGATGATCGAGACCTACGACGTGAACGATCCCGATACTTGGGGCGTTTCAAACTTCCAATGGGCCGAGCGCAACGGCGAGATGCGCATTTGGAATATCTCTCTCTGGAGATACAACAATCTCACGGGCGTGTTGGACGTTTCAGACTGCACCGCGCTGTTTTCCGTCGATTTCATGGAAAATGATCTGACCGGGATCAACGTTTCCGGCTGCCGTGAGCTGCTGTATCTTGACTGCTCCGGCAACGATATCACCGAGCTGGACGTTTCCGACTGCGTTGATATGATCTATCTGTATTGCGACACGAACCATATCTCCGAGCTGAACGTGACCGCACTTGTCGATCTTGAGGAGCTCGACTGCTACAACAACAAGCTGAGCGAGCTGGACGTTTCCCGCTGCACGAAGCTTGAGGCGCTTTACTGCACCGGCAACCTTTTCACCGCGCTCGATCTGAGCCAAAACCCGAATCTTGGTTTGGACGTTATGACGGCTGAGGGCAGCGGTCATATCGGATACAGATTCCTTATCGACAACGGCGAGCTCCATGCAAGACCTGCGGACGGAGCGAGCTTTGAGGGCTTCTATGATGAAAGCGGCAATCTGCTCGATGAGGGCTTCTTCGTTGAAGAGGATGATGCCTACGTTTACTACATTTCCGGCCTTGAGAGCGGTAATATCGTTGCGCGCTTCAGCGGCGGCTCCCCCGCCGTTCCCGGCGATATCGACGATAACGGCTCGGTTTCGGTTTCGGATGCCGTTATCGCGCTACGCATCGCTATGGGCATCATTGACACTGCTTCCTTCAATACCGATAACGCCGATATGGACTCTAACGGCAGCATCACCATCTCCGATGCGGTTGTTATACTCAGGCTTGCTATGGGGCTTAATCAGCCATAACGTTGTTTACCGAATAAGTTTATATTGATTTTCAATGCCGCTCGAACGGGCGGCATTTCTTTTATGCATTCTCCCTTCGGATTGCAGTAAAAACTGCGACAAAAATCGCAGCTTTTTCTTGAATCCTCCGCGGCGAGCCCCTTTTCTTCGTTCTATTACAGATATGCGCTTATTGCATCCCTGAAACATTGAAGCCTCCGTATAAAAATTTAAGGGCAAACACCCCGTACGGCGCATTTAGATTAGTTGGCACTAAAAAGCGAAAAATTTAAACAATAGTTGACAATATGTCAGGATGTGTTGTATAATATTTTCATCGTTATAAAACAGGAGGACGATCCATGAAGAAACAACTCAAGGCCGCCCTTGCGGCGATCCTCGCGGCGTTTATGGCGCTTGCGGTTTTCCCCGTTTCGGCTCTGCCGCGCTTTGAAGCGGAGAAGAGCCCTGCTGCACCTACTCGATCGGTTCCCGAGGGGTATAATTCCAACGACTACTACAAATGCCTCGAATTTCTCGAACACATCGATGATGAGGAATGGTCTGATATGGCAGGTATTAAGAATGGCGAAATACTGAATGAGAACTATGATCCCGACGATCCGCAAACGTGGCGCAGCTATTCAGATTGGTTTGAAGAGGAGATCGGGTTCTTTTTCGAGAGAGAATACGGCGAATACAGACTTTCTTCCGTAAGTATCCCCGAGTGTTACTTATGCGGAGCGTTGGATCTTTCGGATTGCTCATCACTCCGCAGTCTGGACTGCTCCTGCAACTGCATTACGGAATTGAACCTTAATGGGTGCTATGCCCTTGAAGAGCTAAACTGCTGCACAAACAGCTTAAAAGAACTTGATTTGTTTGGCTGTTCCGTTATAATCTTATCCTGCTTGGATAACCCGTTGAAGCAGATCAGTGGGATGGGATCGGTGCTTCCTTATACGTTAAAAGTCGAAGGCACCGGATATATCGGGTTATCAAACTGGTATGAGGAATGTTTGGTCGCAACCTCCCCATTGGAGGAAACTGTAGAAGAATACTTCTATGGCTGGTATACCGATGACGGTCAGCTTATCTCCACTGAATTGGAACTGAGCCTCTATGATATTTACGATCGGGATGAAGGAGTCTATTACGATTGCGAGGAGATCATTGCAAAGTTTGTAACGGTTCGGGATCTGTACGATGTTCATGATTACAACAAAGTACTTGCGTTCCTTGAGCAAACCGATGAAAACGGTGTGAAGAATGGTGTGAAGCTTGATCCCGAATATGACCCCGATGATCCGAATACATTTGGACTTGCCAGCTGGTCATCAAACAGCAGCTATTATGGCATTACGGACGGCAAGTATCATTTAGTATCATTTACCAGAGGGGGTATCCCTTGGTCAACAATGAATGAAGTTCAGGGTTTCCTCGATCTATCCGGGTGCGAACATCTAAGAAGAGTCGAGGTAGGCGAGTGGGCCAGCGGTTCAGCAGGAAGCTCGGAAAGAATCCCGATCACAGGCGTTGATGTATCTGGCTGCGGTATGCTCGAGGCTCTAACTTGTCGCAGATGCCGGGTAGAGGAAATAGATCTTTCCGGCTGTTCAATGCTTAAAAGGCTGAACTGTAGTCTTAATAGGCTCTCGCAGATCGATCTGTCGGATTGCTGCAATTTGGAAACACTGGATTTAGCGAGCAACCCTGTCCACGAGATCGACCTCACCCCCTGCAAATCAAGTCTTTCCGATTTATGGATCGGAGGCACATCCATCACGGAGTTGGATCTTTCTGGGTATACCAACCTGCAAAATCTCGTTACTCAGTATGCGAGAAAACTTGCAAACCTTAATCTTTCGGGCTGCAGCTCGCTTGTATCACTATACAGCATTTACAACGGACTGGAGCAGTTGGATATTTCCGGATGCACGGCGCTTGAAAGTGTCAATATGCTGGCGATGACAGGACCGGCTCAGCTGGACTTTTCGGATTGTCCGAACCTCAAGTCTCTGGAGACAAACATGTGCATGACCGAGCTGAATATAAGCACTGCCGATGGTATTTATTATGACTTTGTTCGAGCTTTAGGCGACGGAACGTTCTGTTTTAGATATGATGGGAACTTCACCCAAATCACTGCCTATACTCTGAACGGAAGCAGCTTCTTGGGTTGGTACAACGAGGCCGGAGAACTCCTTTCAAGCAATAGCGAATATAACGATCATGCGGACAAGGTTATCATCGCCCGTTTTACTGTGACCAAGCTCCCCGCACCCGAGACCGTTGAAACCTCTGTCGTTGACGGCAAGCCCGTTATCGAGTGGAGCGAGGTGGACGGCGCCGAGAGCTATCAGGTTTGGCGCAAGACCGAGGGCGGCGAATATGAGCTGCTTGCTTCCGTTGCCGAAACAAGCTATACCGACAGCAGCGCGGTGATCGATACCGTTTACGCCTATAAGATCTGTGCCGTTGACTCCGAGGGTGAACAGGGTAATTTCAGCGAGGAGGCTTCCATTACCGCTTACATGCTCATGCACCCGACTGATATCTCAGCGCAGCTTGTAGATACGCGACCCACAATAACATGGACGGCTTCGGAGCATGCAACAAGCTACATAGTCTATCGCGGCACATCAAAGAACGGCAGCTACAAGAATATCGGCACCGTTACCGGCACGACCTTCGTTGACACCGCTTCGCTTACCCCGTTGAAGACCTACTACTATAAAATAAAGGCTGCGGATGATTTCGGTAATATCAGTGTTCCCACCGATGCCGTAAGCATCACAGCTTACGGTCTTGGTGTTCCCACGGATGTATGCGCTCAGCTTGCATACACGCTTCCCACCATAACGTGGACTGCTGCGGAGAATGCAACAAGCTATATCATTTATCGCAGCACATCGGCGAAGGGCAGCTATAAAAACATCTGCACCGTGACCGACACGACATTTGTTGATCCTGCTTCGCTTACCCCGCTGAAGACCTACTACTATAAGATAAAGGCTGCGGATGATTTCGGTAATATCAGTGCTCCCACCGATGCCGTAAGCATCACAGCTTATGGCATTCCTGTTCCCGCGGATATCGGCGTTGAGATGGTCAACTGCAAGCCCGTCGTAACATGGAGCTCTGCTGAAAATGCGATCGGCTATCAGGTATGGAGAGCGCCCAAGAGCGGCTCGTATGAGCTTATTGCAACCGTTAACGGCACAAACTTTATCGATGAGGACGAGCTCACTCCGCTCAAAACTTACTACTACAAGGTAAAGGCATTCGATGACTACGGCAATGAGAGCTTGTTCAGCGCAAAAGCGTTTATCAGGGCCTACGGCCTTGCTGTACCCAAGGGCGTGAAGGCCGCACTTGTTGATTGCAAGCCTCTCATCGCATGGAATGCCGTTGAATATGCCTCCGGCTATCAGGTATGGCGTATGCTCAAGGGCGGCTCGTATGAGCTTATTGCCACCGTGAGCGGCACGAGCTATTTCGACGGCGATACGCTCGTTCCTCAGAAGACCTATTACTATAAGATCAAGGCCATCGACGAATACGGCAACGAGAGCAAATTCAGCTCCGCCGTTACGATCACCTCATATTCCGTAAGCGCACCCATGGGCGTAAGCATTTTCATGCTTAACGACAAGCCCCTGATCGCATGGGAACCCGTCAGCTATGCCGCTAACTATCAGGTTTGGCGCATGCTCAAGGGCGGCAAGTATACGAACAGCCTCGGGGAATGCACGCTCTACTGGCGCTCGCAGAATCCGGTCGTCCTGCCGTCGCGCGATGGCGGCTGCGGCTCGCGCTTCGTGCTGAACATCGCGCCCTACGGGATTGGCGATTTGGCTTTAGCCGCCAAGAACGTAAAGTCTAACCAACAAGAAGGAAAGGAAACGCCATGAGAGACATGAACGTGCTGTTCGGGAGAGTTGCGATCGTCGCGACCGCGCTGTTCGCCCTGTCCGCTTCTGCGGGCATCAAGTACTGGGATAACCCGGCGTTCCGCGCCTTCGAGGCGTCCATCTTCAGGACCTTCTCGTCCGATGAGACCGCCGACACATGAAGGAATGTCGTGACAGGCTTGTAGGACAGCTCAACCGCACCGGCCTCGCCTTCATACAAC
>CADBGC010000021.1 GCA_902794055.1 uncultured Eubacteriales bacterium
TCCGCGCCGCCCAGCTGCTCCTGAAGCAGAGCGATATCGCCGGCGCCCTGACGATCGAAGCCAACCGCGGCATCATCGATGCCTTTGATGAGAGACTCCATACGATCCGTCCGCACCGCGGCCAGCTCGATACGGCCTACAATATGCGTTCCCTGCTGAAGAACAGTACCTATGTGACCCATCAGGGCGAACTGAAAGTCCAGGATCCGTACTCCCTGCGCTGCATCCCTCAGATCCACGGCGCCAGCAAGGATGCCGTGGAGTACGTCAAAGGTCGCGTGGACATCGAGATCAACTCCGTCACCGATAACCCGATCATCTTCCCCGAAGATCGCGCGGGTATCTCCGGCGGTAACTTCCACGGTCAGCCGATGGCGCTTGCGTTCGACTTCCTCGGCATCGCGCTTGCCGAGCTTGCGAACGTTTCCGAAAGGCGCATCGAGCGCCTCGTGAACCCCGCGCTGAGCTTCGGCCTGCCCGCATTTTTGAGCGAGCACGGCGGACTCAATTCGGGCTTTATGATCACCCAGTATTCCGCCGCAAGTATGGTTTCGGAGAATAAGGTCTGGGCGCATCCCGCGAGCGTGGACTCCATCCCGTCCTCGGCTAATCAGGAGGATCACGTTTCCATGGGCACCATCGCCGCAAGGAAGGCGAGGATGATCCTCGACAACGCGCAGAAGGTTTTGGGCATCGAGCTCTTTGCCGCAAGCCAGGGCGTTTACCTGCGCGGAGAGGATAAAGTTTCGCCCGCTATGGCGAAGGTGTATGCGCATATCCGCGAAAGCGTTGAGCCCGTGCGCGACGATATCGTGATGTATGAGCAGATGGAAAAGTTCGATGCGATGGTCAAATCGGGCGAGCTTATCGAGTGTGCCGAGAGCGTGACGGGCGCGCTGAAATAAGAAATATTCGGGCTTTGGGGCAGCCGCCGATAAGCCCGTTTATGCTGTAAAAAGCAAATAAAACGAATAAAAACCCCTAAATAATCATGGAGGAAGAAATATGAACAACACTACGGTTGCGGGAGCGATGACCATCAAGCTCGATGCGGTTCTGCCCGAGTATCCGAAGATGGAAGATAAGTACCGCCGTGCGCCGGATCGCGGCTTCCGCCTTACCAAGGCTCAGGCGGAGCTGGCGCTTCGTAACGCGCTCAGGTACGTTCCCGAGGAGCTTCACGAGCAGATCGCGCCCGAGTTCATGGATGAGCTCGTCACGCGCGGACGAATCTATGCCTATCGCTATCGCCCCGAAGGCCGCATCTACGGCAAGCCGATAGATGAATACAAGGGCAAGTGCATCGAGGGCAAGGCGTTTCAGGTCATGATCGACAACAATCTCGATTTCGAGATCGCGCTCTACCCCTACGAGCTCGTCACCTACGGCGAAACCGGTCAGCCCTGCCAGAACTGGCTCCAGTACAGGCTCATCAAGAAGTACCTTGAGGAGCTGACAGAGGATCAAACCCTCGTGGTCGAATCGGGGCACCCCCTCGGCCTTTTCCCGAGCAACCCCAAGGCGCCCCGCGTTATCATCACCAATGCCTTGATGGTCGGTATGTTCGATAATCTCAAGGATTGGGAGATTGCGGAGGAGCTCGGCGTTGCAAACTACGGTCAGATGACCGCGGGCGGCTGGATGTACATCGGTCCCCAGGGCATCGTTCACGGCACCTTCAACACCATTCTCGGCGCAGGTCGTCAGGAGCTCGGCGTTCCCGAGGACGGCGACCTCGCGGGAAGAATCTTCGTTTCCTCTGGTCTCGGCGGCATGAGCGGCGCGCAGCCCAAGGCGGCGAATATCGCAAACGCGGTCGGCATTTTTGCCGAGGTCGATCTTTCAAGGATCAAAACCCGCCACGATCAGGGTTGGGTGGACACGGTTTCCGATAACCTTGATGAAATTTTCGCTGCGGTAAAGAAGCACGTTGCGGAAAAAACCTCCGTTTCCATCGCCTACCACGGCAACATCGTCGATCTGCTCGAGTACGCGGTGAAGAACGATATCCATATCGACCTTCTTTCCGATCAAACGAGTTGCCATAACGTCTATAACGGCGGCTACTGCCCCGTTGGGCTCAGCTTCGAGGAACGCACCAAGATGCTGCATGACGATCGCGACGAGTTCGAGCGCAGGGTAAATGCTTCCCTCCGCCGCCACTTCGATGCGATAGTTGCGCTCACCAAGAAGGGCACCTATTTCTTCGACTACGG
The DNA here is from genome assembly GCA_902794055.1 of uncultured Eubacteriales bacterium. Classification (GTDB taxonomy): domain Bacteria; phylum Bacillota; class Clostridia; order Christensenellales; family CAG-138; genus PeH17. Next base: position 2,217 of record CADBGC010000021.1, read on the forward strand.
CAACTCCTTCATGAAGGCGGTCTACGACAGCGGCGTTAAGGAAATTTCCAAAAATGGCGTGGACGAGAAGGACGGCTTCATCTTCCCGAGCTACGTTGAGGACATCATGGGTCCCGTGCTGTTTGACTACGGCTATGGCCCGTTCCGCTGGGTCTGCCTCTCCGGCAATCCGGACGACCTCGACAAAACCGATGCCGCGGCTATGAGCTGCATCGACCCGACCCGCTGCTCGCAGGATCGTGACAACTATATCTGGATACGCGATGCAAAGGCGAATAAGCTCGTTGTGGGCACTCAGGCGAGGATACTCTATCAGGATGCCGAGGGCAGAACGCGCATCGCGCTCAAGTTCAACGAAATGGTGCGGTCTGGCGAGATCGGCCCCGTTATGATCGGGCGCGACCATCACGACGTGAGCGGCACGGACTCCCCGTTCCGCGAGACCGCGAACATCAAGGACGGCTCGAACGTTATGGCGGATATGGCGACCCAGTGCTTCGCCGGCAACGCGGCGAGGGGCATGAGCCTCTGCGCGCTGCATAACGGCGGCGGCGTTGGCATCGGCAAATCCATCAACGGCGGCTTCGGCCTCGTGCTCGACGGCAGCGAGCGCATCGACGAGATCATCAAATCGGCGATGATGTGGGACGTTATGGGCGGCGTTGCAAGGCGCAACTGGGCGCGCAACGAGCATTCCGTTGAAACCAGCATCAAGTACAATGAAAAATGGGCCGGAAAGGCGCATATAACCATTCCGTATTTTGCGGATGACAAACTTATTTCAAAAACAGTATCTGAAAGGATGAAAAAGTAAAATGGCAAAGATCATTGAATGCGTACCCAATATCAGCGAGGGCAGAAACCTCGAAGTCGTTGAAGCGTGTGTGGACGAGGTCAGAAAGACCGCAGGCGTTACCCTTCTTGACTATTCCTCCGATGCGAGCCATAACCGCAGCGTTATCACCTTCATGGGCAGCCCCGAGGGCGTTATGAACGCCGCAACCGCGCTTGCAAAGAAGGCGGTCGAGCTCATCGACCTCAACCATCATCAGGGCGAGCATCCCCGCATGGGCGCTATCGACGTTTGCCCCCTTATCCCTCTCAAGGATTGCACCAAGGAGGAGACTGTTGAGTATTCTAAGCAGCTCGGCGAGCGCCTTTATAGTGAGGCGGGCATCCCGATCTTCCTCTATGAGGATTCCGCTTCCGCTCCCCATCGCGTAAACCTCGCGGATATCCGTAAGGGTCAGTTCGAGGGTATGGCCGAGAAGGTTCAGGATCCCAAGTGGACTCCCGATTTCGGCGGCGCCAAGATCCACCCCACCGCGGGCGTTACCGCCGTTGGCTGCCGTATGCCCCTCGTTGCGTTCAATATCAACCTTTCCACCGACGATGTTGAGATCGCCAAGGCCATCGCGAAGATCATTCGCAGAAGGAACGGCGGCTTCGACTGTGTTAAGTCCAACGGCTTCCTTATCGAGACCGAGGCGCAGGACGGCAAGCCCGCAAAGCGCTATGCGCAGGTTTCCATCAATATGACGGACTACACCCGCACTCCCCTCTATCGCGTAGTCGAGGTCACCAAGGCCGAAGCGAAGCGCTGGGGCGTTCACGTGGTAGGCACGGAGATCATCGGCCTCACCCCGATGCGCGCTCTCGTTGATTCCGCGGAGTATTACCTCCAGATCGTCGATTTCGATGCGGACAAGCAGATCATAGAGAATTATCTGCTTTAATAGAAAAACATGCTTTTAATAAAAAACATCGGTCTGCTCGCAACGCCGCAGGGGAACACCGCCCGCTGCGGCGCCGAGCAGGGCAAAATTAAGGAATACAGAAACGCCGCCGTGCTCGTTGGGGACGATGGAAACATCGTTTCGATACATGAAAACGGCGAGCTGCCCGAAAATGCGGATTCTGCCGAAGTGATCGATGCACATGGCGCGCTCGTCACCCCCGGCCTTGTGGACGCGCATACGCATCTCGTTTTCGGCGGCTGGCGTGCGCATGAAGTGCCGCTCAAGATAGCGGGCGCTTCGTATCTCGATATTCTGAACGCGGGCGGCGGCATCCTAAATACGCTTGTGAACACCAGAAAAGCAAGCGAAACCGAGCTTTTCGAGCGCAGCCTGAGCTTCCTTAAAGAGGAGCTTGATTTCGGCGTTACCACCGTGGAAGTCAAGTCCGGCTACGGGCTCGATAAGGAAACGGAGCTGAAGCAGCTTCGCGTTATAAGAAAGCTCAATGAAGAAGCGGCGCAGGATGTTGTTTCCACCTTCCTCGGCGCACATGCCATACCCGATGAATTCAAGGGTAATGCGGACGGCTATATCGACTATCTTATAGATGAAGTTTTGCCGACCGTTGCCGAAGAAAAGCTCGCGGATTTCTGCGACGTGTTCACCGAAAGCTCGGTTTTCAACGTGGAGCAGTCGAAAAGGATACTGCTTGCGGCGCAGAAGCTTGGGCTTCCGTCTAAAATTCATGCGGATGAGATCGATCCCCTCGGCGGAAGCGAGCTTGCGGGCGAGATCGGCGCGGTTTCGGCGGAGCATCTTATCGCAACGCGGGACAGCGGCATCGAAGCCATGGCAAAGTCCAAGACCGTCGCGTGTCTGCTGCCTCAAACTTCGCTCTACCTCGGCAAGCCCTTTGCGCGTGCAAGGGACATGATCTCTGCGGGCGTGCCCGTGGCTATCGCCACCGACTTCAATCCGGGCTCCTGCCCGTCATTAAACCTTCAGCTCTCGATGAACCTCGGCTACCTTAAATACAGGCTCTATCCCGAGGAGATACTGACCGCCGTCACGCTGAACGCCGCCTGCGCCATCGGCATGGGCAGCAGGGTCGGATCGGTGGAGGTCGGCAAGCAGGGCGACATGGTTATTTGGAACACGACCGAGCTTCCCATGCTCTTCTACCGCATGGGCTCCAATCAGGTAAAAACCGTTATCAAGAAAGGAAAAACAGTATGAAACTCATAGATATGCAGGTAACAGGCTATCTCGATATTCTCGCATCCGACGCACCCGCCCCCGGCGGCGGAAGCGCGGCGGCTCTCTGCGGCGCACAGGGCGCGGGCCTTGTGGCGATGGTAGGCGGGCAGACCGTAAGCAAGGCGCGCTTTGCCGAGCATCACGAGATCGCGCAGAATGCGATCGACGGCTGTATGCCCATCTACTCCGCGCTCACCGCTCAGGTTGATAAGGACACCGATGCCTACAACCTCGTTGCCGCGGCGTTCAAGCTGCCCAAGGAGAGCGACGAGGAGAAGGCCGCCCGCCGTAAGGCGATCGCAGATGCGACCCTCGTTGCAACCGAAGTGCCGTTTGAAACCCTGCGCCTTGCGGTCGAAGCGCTCGAGTATGCTGAGTCCATCATCGGGCACTACAACACCAACTGCGCGAGCGACCTCGGCGTTGGCAGTATGAACCTTCACACCTGCGCGCATGGCGCATGGCTGAACGTTCTTATCAACCTCGGCGGCGTTAAGGATGCGGAGAAGGCCGCGCATTTCAGCGAGGAGGGCAAGCGCCTCATCGAAAAGGCGGACGCGCTCAACGCGAAGGTCATGGAAACCGTGAATGCGGATATCATGGGCTGAAAATGAATGATTATCCCGGCTTGCCAAAGGGTGAGCCGGGATTATTAGGAAATGTATTTATGAAAACTGCAAAAAGAATACTTGCGGCATTGGCTGCTGCCGCCTGTGTGCTTATCGCTGCACTTTTCGTGCTTGAGCTGATGGGCTATACCCTTTTTGATAAGTACGGAAATATGGCCGGCTCTGTGGTTCGCGATAATTGGCAGATCAATTATGCCCCGGACCCAGCGATGGTCGCCGCAGATCCCGCGGCAAACAAATATGTTCGGCACATTCAGCCGGTAAAGAAATACGGGCCCTTCAAAAAGGCAGCGGCCGCCGACTGCGCTTACAGGCTTGAGACCGATGACGGCGAGTATGCCGGGCTTCTGTACCGCTTTAATGGCAAGGAAAACGACCATTATTGCTTCATTGCTGCCGATATTATCATTGCGGCTGATAACAGCACGAGGATCAATGAAAATCTGCCGAATGCCTGGTATGAGCTTGACCATGTTACGGTAAACGGCGAAGAATGCAAGCTTGAAAAGGGCGCGTTTTTCAGCACCGATAAGGAGTTTGAAAGCTTCCTTCTCGGTGATTGCAAGCTGATCCTTAAGCCATACGAAAGCTTGAAGGATATGGCGGGCTGAAAATGAGTGATTATCCCGGCTTGTCGAAGGATGAGCCGGGACTTTTGGAAAGGAGCTTATATGGCCTCGAGCATAGCTCATCTTGCGATAACGAATGAACTGTTAAAGCTTCGCTCGTTCGCATCCGCGGACAGGCTGAAGCTTGGCGCCGTACTCGCCGATTTCGGGAATAGGCGCGATACCCATCTGCAGACAAGAGTTCAAAACGGAGAGAAAAGAACCTACGATCTGAACCGTTTCCGCGCCGAGTTCGGCAAAAAGCTGCTTGAGGACGACCTCTATCTCGGCTACTATCTGCATCTTGTTCAGGATATCGTTTACAGGCGACTTATTTACGGCAAATACGCATGGAATCCCACGCTTGAGGGCAATATCAAAAGGCTACATCGGGATTATTCTATATTGAACGGTGCGATCATTGAAAAATACGGCTTAAAAAACGATATCGCCGTGCCAAAGGATTTTGAAAGCGAGGAGATCAACCGCCTCTATGCCTTCGATACCGATTTGCTCCTTGAAAGCATGGGGGAATTCTTCAATAAGCGTGAGGAAGGGGAGATATTCTTCTTCACCGAGGCGATGGCGGATGAATTCATACTTGAAGCGGTCAAAACCTGCTTAAAAGAGCTGGATGCGCTTGAAAGCGGCGGAGTGCTCATGGATATGTTTGAATGTGCGTGGAGCTGATAAACGCAGTATTGAAATAGGGAGGAAACATGAAGGACTTCACTTTGAACGAAATGCTTGAAATGCAGAAGGCGCTTCAGGAAAAATACAAGCATAAATGGAGCGCGCTCACGCCGGAGCAGGGAAGGCATCAGCTTCTTTGGATGATCGGCGAAGTGGGCGAGGTTATCGACATTATCAAAAAGCACGGGGGAGAGAGGGCGAGCGGAGAGCCCGAGATACGCGCTCAACTTATCGAAGAGCTTGCGGACGTTTTGATGTATTATAACGACGTGCTTCTTTGCTATGGAATAACGAGCGAGGAGCTGAAGCAAACCTACGAAGCGAAATTCAAAAGGAATATGAACAGGTGGTAAAGCGGAGAGCGCTTTCGCTCAAACCGCTCTTTCGGGCGGAATGAGTGCTTATTATACAAATTATTCTTAAAAATGCGAAATAACAATAGAATATTCGCCGTAATAACTCCAAATACGGCATTTTCGGCTATTGACAATGGGAAAATAAATCTGATATAATTTTACTTGCATGGGAGGGGACCATGAAGTAACAAGTACCTTCACTTTTTATGCATGGATATGAGCGTGTAACAGTAGAATTTACAGGACAGTATCATTAGTTATGCCCGAAATCAACTGTATTGCTTAATAACATTTATTTTTAGAATTGGAGATTTGCATGACACGGGAAGAAATGCTCGAAAAAAGCCTTGAAAGTCTGCGAACGATAGCAAAAGCGCAGGGCGTGAAATCAATAACGAAATATCGCAAAGCCGAGCTTGTGGATATCATCATGAGCGGCGGCGCGGCAGGCAAAGAGCGGAGCGACTCAATAACGGAACAGCCCGCTCCCGAGAGCGAACCAAAATCAATACGCTTCAACAGAAAACCGAAGCAGGAAGCGCCGATAGCGCAGCCTGAAGCGGCGGAGGAAAGCGCCGCAAACGATAGCGTTGCTTCGCCAAATGCGGCACAGGGCGAACCAAGCGGTATGCCAATAATGGAGGGCAGAGCGGATATGTTCCCGCCTTCGCAGATGATGCAGCAGGGAAGCGAACCGATGCGCCCGCGCATACAGCCCGCCCAGCAGGAGCCTCGCGGGGGATACACCCTCGGCTATGCTCCGCGCCAGCAGCAGAGCGGCGGCTATAACCGTCAGCAGAACACGGGCTATAATCAAAGAAACGATAACCGTCAAACGAGAGCGCCGCGCCAGAATCAGGGCTATCAGAGCCCCTATCCGCCGCAGAACTATCAGCAGGATAATTCATACAGACCGAGGCAGGACGGCTATATGCAGAGCCCGAACAGGCAGGATGCTTATTCCCAACCCCAAAACAGGCAGGATGCATACGCGCAAAATCCGTATCAGCAGGAGTATATGCCTCAGGATTACCGCCAGCAGGGCTATCAGAATCAAAACCCGTATCAACAGTATCCGCAGTATCAGCAGGGCTACCGACCCGAGGGCTATTACAACGCCGAGTACGGAACGAGCAATCCCGCCGTTCCCGAGATACTCGAATCCGGCGAATGCGACGATGCCGAGGGCGTTCTTGAGATAATGCCGGACGGCTACGGTTTTTTGAGAACCGAGAACTATATCGCCGGCACGAACGACGTTTATATCTCCAATTCCCAGATAAGAAGATTCAACCTGCGCACGGGCGATCTGGTTGCGGGCAAAACGCGCCAGACCCTTGAAAACAAGCGCTACGTGGCGCTGATGTACATAACTGCGATAAACGGCCTTCCCCCCGAGGAGAGCATGCAGCGCAAGCCCTTTGAGGAGCTTGTGCCGATCTTCCCGAATGAAAGGCTGACTCTTGAAAGCAAGACCGTCGATCCTAAAAAGAACATCTCCGGCCGCCTTATCGACCTTATCGCGCCGATAGGCAAGGGGCAGAGGGGCATGATCGTTTCCCAGCCCAAGGCGGGCAAAACAACGCTTCTTAAATCGATTGCAAACGGCATAACCGAAAACCATCCGGACGTTCATCTGATAGTGCTTCTTATCGACGAGCGCCCCGAGGAGGTAACGGATATGCAGCGCTCGATAAAGGGCGAGGTCGTGTTCTCCACCTTCGACGAGCTGCCCGAGCATCATACCCAGGTTGCCGAAATGGTTATGGAGCGCTCGATGCGCCTTGTGGAGCACGGCAAGGACGTTGTGGTTCTGATGGACTCTATAACAAGGCTTGCCCGCGCATACAACATAACCATAAATTCAACGGGCAAAACGCTTTCGGGCGGCATGGACCCGGGCGCGCTGCATAAGCCCAAGCGCTTCTTCGGCGCGGCAAGAAATATCGAAAACGGCGGCAGTCTGACCGTTATTGCAACCGCGCTCGTTGAGACCGGCTCGAGGATGGACGACATGGTTTACGAGGAGTTCAAGGGCACCGGCAATATGGAGGTGCATCTCGACCGCAAGCTCTCCGAAAGGCGCATTTATCCCGCGATAGATATCTATAAATCGGGCACGAGGCGCGAGGATCTGCTTTTAAGCGAAAAGGAGCTTGAGTGCGCAAACTCCATCAGAAGGTCGTTCTCGGGCGGCGCTGTGACGGAGGTTACCGAATACGTGCTCAACCAAATGAGAAAAACCGAAACGAACGAGGAATTCATTGACCTGTTCAAGGGCTTCAGCGAAAAGAATGAGAAGGATGGCTATGTTCTTGCGGGAAGAGGCCAGCTAAGATAAAGAATTCGAATTGAATGCAGAAACGGCGATGGAGAACCCCCGCCGTTTTTTCGTGCATAAATATGCGCTTGATCTGCATTTATCGGTTGATGATGCGCACCTCAAAATCCGAAGTGAAGCTGTCGGCAATTCCGTCCGTGATATAAACCCTGCCGTCATTCGTCATAAGTATCATATCGAACTGCTCGGCGGAATTCCTCCAGTACGCGCTTGCGCCATCAAGCCCCATTATATAGCAGGCGGTGGAGAGCGCATCGGCAAGGATGCCGCTTTCGGAAACGATCGTAACGCTCGCAAGCCCCGTTTCGGCGGGATAGCCGGTCTTCGGGTCGATGATATGATGATAGCGAACGCCGTTTTCATCGGTGAAATTGCGCTCGTATGCGCCCGAGGTGATGACCGCCTTATCGATAACTGCGATCACTCCGAGGTAAACGCCGCTGTCCTTATGGAAGGGATGAACTATGCCGCAGCGCCATGCGCCGCCGTCCGACCTTGTGCCGAGGCACTGAACGTTGCCGCCCAGAGAAACGCAGGCAGAGGTGAGGCCTTTTTCTTTAAAAAGCTCGATAAGCCTGTCCGAGGTGTAGCCCTTGGCTATGCCGCCGAGGTCGATGCCCAAAGCGCCGCCGAGGGAAACCTCATCGCCCGAAACGGAGAGCTTTTCGCTGCCGATGCCATCAAGCGCAGCTTTGAGCTCACTTTCTTCGGGAACGCGGTATTCGCCGCTCGTAAAGCCCCAAAGCTCCATCAGCGGCAGAACCGTGATATCGAATGCGCCGCCCGTTTTATTATGGATGTCGAGTGCGCGCTCGATAATACCGGCGGTCTCCGCACCTACATTCGAGCTTCCTTTTTCATTCAAATTGCGGATGCTTCCGCTTTCGCTCGTTATAGAAAGCAGCGCATCGATGCGCTTTATCTCGGAAACGGCAGCATCGGCGGCTTTTTCGGCGTTTTTGCCGTAGCAAGCAACGTTCATATAGGTGTCCATAGCGAACACCTCGCGCGTTGCCTGAGCGCTCCGATCGTTTTGATGTGCGCAGCTCATCGCCGCGAATACGAACGCAAGCGCGGCAAAAAGCGCCGTAATACGCTTCACTTTTCGAATAAACGCGCGTTTTGAAGCTTTTTGCATAGAATACCTCCAAGAATGCCGATCACGGCGCCGCTTGCGGTGCCGGTGAACCAAAGGATAACCAGATACCATGCGATCGAGGTCGTGTTCAGAAGGAGCACGGCGGCGAGTATCTGGCCGATATTGTGTGAAACGCCGCCCGCAATGCTGACTGCCACGATTGAAAACTTGCCCGTTCGCTTCAAAAGGATCATCACAAGCCCGCTGAGCAAGCCGCCCGCAAGGCTGTAGATGAAGCTGACACCGCTTCCGAAAAGGAGCGAAACGAGCAGAATTCGCACGAGATTTATAAACATCGCGCTCTTTGCGCCCCGTGAATAAAGCATTATCAGCACCACGAGATTCGTGAGACCGAGCTTCATTCCGGGGATAGCGAAAAACGGCGGCACGAGCATCTCAAGATAGCTCAGTATCATCGCAAGCGCGATCATCAGCGCGTAAAAGGCGAGCGTTTTGGTTGTAATGGTTTGTTTTTTCATTGTCCCACCACCACGTCCACGCCGCCCGAATCGGGGGCGACTATCTCAACAATCACCTTATTCGGCAGGCATATCACCGAGGCGCCCGCATGGCGGATATGCCCCATGTTTACGCAGAGCCCATCGGGGCAGGAGGCGCTTTCGACCCACGCCTCCCCGCCGCGAATGATTAAATGATTAACGCCGCCGTTCACACCAGCGATATCGTATTCCGCATCTTCGCTCAGAGGGTAGCTTGCAACGGTTTTGCCGTCCACGCGCACCTCAACGAACGCTCCCGTTTTCCGCGTTAAAAGAAGAACGAGCGCGATGATGCCGCCGATAAGCAGTATTGCGGCGATAAGAATGATATCGCGTAAGTGTGCTTTCATAGAGTCACCTTGTAGATAGATCAAAAGAATCTGCAAAGCCCGATAAGCGAGCCGAGAGCGAAGAACAGCGCGGCCTTGATGAGCACGGGAACGAGCTCGTATTTGATGAGCTTATTTTCGGGATGCGCAAGGTTTGCGCGCGGGCATGCGGCGGCGCATTTGTCGCAGCCGATACATTCACCGTTTGAAAAGCCGTCCGCTTCAAGCTGAAGATCAACGGGGCAGTTCTTTTTGCAGATGGAGCAGCCCTTTATGCAGCCATCCTTATCGCGCCTGAGGATGCCGAGCATGGGCAGCAGCGCGAAGAATGCACCGAGAGGGCAGAGGAATTGACAGAAGCCGCGCTCCTTGATAGCCATAAGCGCGATAACGGCAACGAAGAGGATTATGCCCACGGTCAGCCCGTCAAAGCGGAAGCTGAGCGAAGTGAGCTGCGAAAACACGTCCCAAGCGTTCGCGCCGCGAAGCTTTGCGTAAAGCCCTAAGGCAACGAATATCACTATGAACGCGAGGTTCAGATACTTGAGTATGCGAAGGAATTTGGAGGCCTTTTCGGGCAGCTCAAACTGCTTTTTGCGCTTGAAGAGCTTGATTTGAACGAGCCCCGAGATCCAATGGATGAGGTCGCCGAAGCTGCCGAACGCGCAGATATAGCCGCAGAAGAAGCGGCCGAAGAGGATCGTGAACGCGGCAACGAGCACAAGCGCCCAAATGAAGCCGTTCATTTCGATCGGGGTGCCGGCGGAAATGCTTCCGAATATGCTCTTTATTCCCGCAAAGCCGGCGTAAAACGCGCCCGGCATTGCGATAAAGAACACGAGCTGTACTGCGGCGCGCACAAGTGCATGGGTGCGCCTGCTCTTTTTGAGCTGTTCGCCGCTGCGGACGGTTTTCTTTGAATTCTGTTCCATAGCTTAACCCTCCGCTGTCTTGAGCGCTTCGACAACGGCGTTTATGATGCCGTTTGAACTGAAGGTCGCGCCGGAAACGGCATCCACCTCGGTCGATTGCGCAGAAATGATGCTGTCGATAACGCCCTTGGCTCTGTCGAAGAAGGCCTGGTCATCATCGGCGGAAACGATCTCAACGGCGGATACCGCGCCGTTTTCAACAGTTACCTTGACCTTGATATCGCTGCGGAAGCCGCGTGCGCTGCCCTCGTATTCGCCGTCCTTATATTTTCCGGCAGGAGCTTCGTTCAGCTTTCGCAGCACCTCGGCGTTGTGCGCCTCGATCTCGGCAACGGCCTGCTCATGCGCCTTCAAGCTGCTGTGGTGCTTGGCGGCAAAGCCTGAATAAACGAGCAGCACGCCGACTGTCAAAACGAGGCTTATAGCCTTGATAATAAAATTGATGTTCTTCATGCCGATCACCTCTCTTCACTCTCTTCGGAGTGTGCTTTAAAGAAGTGGGAACGCCTGTCGGGAAGAACGGTGGGCTCGATAATGCCGGAAACGCTCTTGCTCGCTCTGGCAAGCGCGGTCTTGGCAGCCTCGATGATAGAGCGGGAGCTGTATGTAGCGCCGGAAACAACGTCGATACTATCCGCGCTCTGTTCCCTGAGTATCTCAGAGCGAATGCTGCCGAGAGCGTTCTCCATAAAAACGGCGTTCATATCGGGGATACCGGGGGCGGAAAGATCGTCCTTGCGAACGGCGTTGAAGCTTGTGATATCGCCGCCGCTGACAACAACGGTTACTTCGACAGTGTAGTCAAACATTCCGTTGTCGGTGCAGCGCGCGCTCGCGGTATAGCTGCCGTCCTTATATCTGCCGGGAGCCTCGGTGGGCGCGGCGGTAGGAGCCGCAGTGGGCGGCGTTGTGGGCGTAGCCGTGACGGGCGCAGTCGTGACGGGCGCAGTCGTGGGCTTTGCGGTCGGGGTCGCCGTGGGCGCACTCGTCGGAGCATTCGGGTTGTTCGGACCCTGTGTTACCGCAGGGGTTGAAGTGGGCTTGGGGGTTGCGGTTGCACCCGCCGTAGGCGCGGCGCTCTGCTGAGCGGGAGTGGTCTCGGGCGCGGTGCTCTCCTCGGGAGACTGAGTTTCGGGTGCTCCGCTCGGCTCTTCCGTCGCGGGAGGCTCGGTCTCGGTTTCGGGAGCTTCAGAAGGCTCGGCGCTCGGCGCTTCGGTGGTTTCCGCGCCAAGCTCGGGGGTTGCTTCGGGAGCTTCGGTTTCCATGGGAGCCACAGTCGGCTCCGCGTATGCGAGCTTTTCGGGAAGCTCGGTCGGAACGGGCTTAAGCGAAGCTATCCCGATCGCTGCCGCTGCCGTCGTAACAGCAAGCGGCACAAGGAAAAGCAGGGATTTTTGAAGTGAACCTGCGGGTTTGTTTTCTTTTTTCATTGTTCTGTACCTTTAGCCGTTTGGCCTTGTGTGGTCTTGCATGGCAAAAACACGCGGCGCCGAGCTGAAAGCTCTCAACGGTACCGCGTGTTGCATAATGCTTCTGTTTATGCGAGCCCTAAGGACATGCGAAGGATGCGAACCGCATCAGCGATGGTCACAGCGCCGTCGCCATTAACGTCGGCAGCGGCGATCTGCGCATCCGTAAGCTCGATAAGACAAAGTGAATTGCGAACAGCCAAAACGGAATCCGTTATGGTTACGCTTCCGTCGCCGTCCACGTCGCCGAGAGCATAAGTGGGCTCGGGAGTGGGTTCGGGTTCGGGCGTGGGTTCGGGCGTGGGCTCCGGAGTGGGCTCGGGAGTGGGCTCCGGAATCGAGGCCAGCGCGTCGTTTACGGCTTCAACAAGAGCGAGGCAGGTGAAGGTTGCGCCGGATACAACGTCGATGTTCTCGGTGGACTGGGTCTGGACGATCTGCTCGAGGGGGCTGGGCATACCGTTGTTGCCGTTTACAGCCCAATCCCAGAACATGTTGTTGGAGGGGCTGTAGCCCTCGGTGTCGTGCTCGGCGGTGATGGACTGTATGTAGTCATCATCCATCGTGACGGTTACGGTGAGTCCGTAGTCGAATACGGCAACTACGGCGCGGCCGGTGTACACGGCGATCTCCCTGGTGGATGCGCCGCCGAGTACGCTTGCGCCGAGCATCACACACAAGAAGGTGAGCGCGGCGGTGCAGAGTGCGAGGATACGCTTGGGGAACTTGTTTTTCATGGCTTTGTGTCTCCTTATATTTATTCTCTGTTTTCTCGTGCAAGTTGCGAGCGAGGACACGGAAAACAGGTGCTCGATCAAAGCGTATTGATAATCAAGCAATTATATTATACAATGAGGCGCAAATATTGTCAATCCCAAAACATATCAATTTTAATATTATTTTCCGTTTATTCGCAAGGAATAAGTAAGGCTATGCTAACTTGATTTTCATGCGGGAACGGACGGGATGGGCAATGCTTGGCACGGAGCAGCCGTGCTGAAAGCATTGAACGCTGCCGATAAAGAGGAGGGGGAGCCGTATAAATGATAGCTCCCCATCGGTCGGTAATGCCCGCTTTGACGGCGGGCTTACAAAAATGTGATTACAAAAGGGCGAGAGACATGCGAAGGATCAGCACGGCATCCGTAACGCTCACTCTGCCGTCTGCGTTAAGATCTGCAGCAGCAGTCTGGTTCGCGTTCAGCTCCGTAAGCTCGAGCGCGGCGCGCGTTGCGAGCACGGCATCCGCTATGGTCACGCTGCCGTCGGCGTTCACGTCGCCTTCGGAGAAGGTGGGCGCATACTCGCAGCTGGCCTTGCGAATCGCGTAGTTATCGCTCCTGAATTCAACCGAAACGATGCGCTCATCAACGAGTGCGGTTGTAAGCGTAACCTTGCCGTCCACAACGGGGAGCCAACGGGGAACGGTATCGCCGTTTTCGTTCACATCGGTCTCGGTAAGATAGAAGCGCTGCCTGCCGATCGAATAATAGGCGATGGCGGTCACGTTCTCGGCATCCTCGGGGAGGTTCGAAACCGCGATCTCGAGCGGAGAGGTAAATTCTGCGGAAACGGTCTCGAAATAGACCTCCTTGATATCCTCATCGAGCGCGTAATCGTAAACGAAGTAATTACCCTCGCGGTCGTTGCAGTAGAAACGGACGGAGGTGAGCTTCTTGTTATCAAGACCGACCACCTTCTCGGCGTTCCAGCCGATATTGTTGCGCGCCCAGATATTGTAAAGATGGATCATGCCTGCGGTGGTGCCGTCCTCAGCGGTGAAGACCATCGCATTTATCTGCATGGTGGAAACCTCCTCTGCGCAGGAGAGGTTCACCTCAACGTCGCCCCAACGGGTGGTGTAGTTGACGGAAGGATCGATTTCGCCAAGCGCCTCGACCTCGCCGCAAACGGAGGAGAAGGCGGGGGTGCTGCCCTCAAAAGAGGCGTTCATGTAATAAGCGGGTGCATCGGAAAGGATATAATAGGAATACGCAGGCGCTTCCATGAGCGATGCGCTGCCCGTAAGCAGAGTTCCGTTCACGCTGCCATGCGCGGCAGAGGCAACGGTGACTTCGCGCTCATCGGTAACGCAGATGCCGCCAAGCGCCTCAAAGGAAGCGAGCATTGATTCGCTTTCAAGGTAAACCGGCCATGTCACGCCCTCGATATGCGCGCCGTTCTGTGCGCCGACTGCGAGCAGATCGCCGTTTTCATCGTAGCCTGCGGTGGCTGCGGAATGGAAGCTGCCGCCCGCAAGATTGTAGTTGCCCGCCTTGTTGGTTGCGGAGGAAACGGCATCAACGTCGAAATTCGATGCGTTTTCCGCGCCGTAGAAGGCTTCATAGGGAATGTTCATAAGCGCGTAAACGCCGTCATCGGTGCTCGGAACCTGCTCAAGCGCTCTTTCGACCGCTTGAACGAGAGCACGGCAGGTGAAGGTAGCGCCGGTCACAACGTCGATATTCTCGGTGGACTGCGTTTCAACTATCTGAGCAAGCGGGCTCGGCTTGAAAGTGCCGCCAACGGTGCGCCCGTTCACAGCCCAATCCCAAAAGATGTTGTTGGAGGGATCGTAGCCGTTCGTGTCGTGCTCGGCGGTGATGGATTCGATCACGCTGCCGTTCACCGTAACGTAAACGGTGAGGCCGTAGTCAAAGTTGGAAACTATCGCGCGGCCGCTGTAGATCTCTTGGGGCGCGATGCCTTCGGCACGGATGCCGAGCGGGGAGGAGGCGCCGAAAACAATCATCAGCGCAAGAAGGACGGAAGCGAGCTTCCTGAGAAAGGAACCGTGTTTCATGTGGTTTCTCCTTGGAAATAGATTGCGGCTGCGGAAACAGGTTAGCCTGAACTAACTCAAACGGTCAAAAAAACGGGGCTTATCCACAAATTGGCCGCCCAAAAAAAGCTTCGGCATTACCCAATGCCCGCGCCGCTCGTTAGCATACACTAACTTGCGGTCGAATTCAATACATTTTCTTGCAAAAAAAGTTCGGAATCCGTGCATGAGCGCGGATTCCGAAACGGATACTATTCGTTTTTTAATGAAAGCACATAGCGCATCGCTTTGATATACGGCTCTGTTTCCACATATACCGCGTTCTCGGCGATGACTATTGCCGTTTCTTCGCCATACACCGCCTCAACGGCAAGCGCTGCGCTCGTTTCCATCGTGCTTCCGTCAACCATGATAACATGGCAGAGATCGCTTTTTGAGCCTTCCTTAAGTGCGGAAACTATCTGCGCCTTTGAAAGCTTACTGCCCGAAATCACGAGCTTGTTCATCATCAGAAAGTCTTCGGCGGTATGAGCAAATCTGTTGATCGCCCGCGCTCGGCGTTTTTCATCCGAAAGCTCCAAAAGCAGGCGATCCCGCTTGTTTTTGCAGATACAGCACCGAATGAACTCGGCTTCGGCGGGGTGCAGCATATTACAGCCTGTTGCCGGCGGGCATGCTGTTTTTGAGGATAACGTCGTGCGAGCCGCCCTCAACGATGCTGGTTGCGGAAACAACGGTCAGCTTAGCGTTCTTCTGAAGATCGGCTATGCTCAGAACGCCGCAGTTGCACATCGTGGAGCGCACCTTGCTGAGAGTTGCGCCAACATTGTCCTTGAGGCTGCCGGCGTAGGGAACGTATGCGTCCACGCCCTCTTCAAAGCTCAGCTTGCTTGCACCGCCCATGTCGTAGCGCTGCCAGTTGCGAGCGCGGTTGCTTCCCTCTCCCCAGTACTCCTTATAGTAGTTGCCATTGATGCGTATCTTCTGCGTGGGGCTCTCATCGAAGCGGGAGAAATACCTGCCGAGCATAACGAAATCCGCGCCCATCGCAAGCGCGAGGGTGATATGGTAGTCATGCACGATGCCGCCGTCGGAGCAGATCGGAACATAGATGCCGGTTTCCTTATAATACTCGTCACGCGCTTTTGCAACGTCGAGCATAGCGGTCGCCTGACCGCGGCCGATGCCCTTCTGCTCACGGGTGATGCAGATGGAGCCGCCGCCGATGCCTACCTTGACGAAGTCCGCACCGCTCTCGGCGAGGAAGCGGAAGCCCTCCGCATCCACAACATTGCCCGCACCGACCTTTACGCTGTCGCCGTAATGCTCGCGTATCCACTCAATGGTTATCTTCTGCCACTCGGTATAGCCCTCGGAGGAGTCGATACATAGGCAGTCCACGCCCGCTTCAACGAGGGCGGGAACGCGCTCGGCATAGTCGCGGGTGTTGATGCCCGCGCCCACGATATAGCGCTTATGAGAGTCGATGGACTCAAGAGGATTGGCCTTATGGTTGGAATAATCCTTGCGGAAAACGAAATACTTGAGCCTGCCCCCCTTATCCACGAGGGGGAGGGAGTTTATCTTATGCTCCCAGATGATGTCGTTGGCTTCCTTGAGCGAAATATCGTCCTTGGCGTAAACGAGCTTATTGAGCGGAGTCATGAACTCGGAAACGGGGGTGGAGAGCTCCATGCGGCTGACGCGATAGTCCTTGTCGGTCACGATGCCGAGAAGGATGCCGTTGCCGGTGCCGTCGTCGGTGATGGCAACGGTGGAGTGCCCGGTCGCATCGTGCAGATCGAGCACGTCCGCAAGGGTGGAATCGGGGCGAAGGTTCGAGTCGCTCTTAACGAAGCCCGCCTTGTAGCTCTTAACGTTGCGCACCATCTGCGCCTGGCTCTCGATGGACTGCGAGCCGTAGAGGAAGCTGATTCCGCCTTCACGCGCAAGCGCGATCGCCATGGTGTCGTTTGATACCGCCTGCATGATCGCGGAAACCATCGGGATATTTATGCTGATCGCGGGATCCTCGCCCTTTTTGAACTTAACAAGGGGGGTGCGAAGGCTTACGTTCGCGGGGATGCAGTCCTTCCCGGAGTAACCGGGAACGAGCAGATACTCTCCGAAGGTGCGGGAGGGTTCGTTGTAGATGAATGCCATGGTGCTCTCCTTAAAAACAAGAAAATTATAGTAAAAAATTTTGATTCGTTATTGATCGCGGGTGGTCGCGCCCAAGCTTTTCAGGCGCCCACCGCCATTCGCCAAAACCGCTTTGCGGCGGGATGGGCAAATGCCGCTCCAACAGCCGGGGCAGCTTTCGCCGTTCACTCCGCAGTATGCGATATCACAAGCGCCGTATTGATGCTTGAAGGCTTATTCGTGACTAATCCTTGCAGCTGCGTTTTCCGCGCAGTCCACTAGGTTCGTCATCAGCATAGCGACCGTCATCGGGCCAACGCCGCCGGTGACCTTGGTTATGAAGCTTGCCTTCTCCACGACCGCGTCGAAGTCCACGTCGCCGTAGAGCTTGCCGTCGATATTGGTCTGCCCAACGTCGATGACCACCGCGCCGTCCTTGACCATATCGGCCTTGATGAGCTTGGCGCTGCCGGCGGCAACTATCAGGATATCCGCGTTGCGCGTGATCTCGCCGAGGTTCTGCGTTTTGGTGTGGCAAACCGAAACCGTGGCGCTCCTGTTTAAAAAGCACATCGCGATCGGGCGGCCAACGAGGATGGATTTACCGACTACAACGGTGTGGCGGGATTCTATGTCAACTCCGATGCTGTCGAGCATGTGGATGATCGCGCGCGGGGTGCAGGCGATAATCGCGGGCTCGCCGTTCAAAAGCTTGCCTGCGTTGGTGAAGTGCAGGCCGTCGATATCCTTCTCAGGGTCGATGGCGTCGAGCACGGCCTTGGTGTCCATGTGCTCGGGAAGCGGCATCTGAACCAGCATGCCGTGTACGCTTTCATCGGAATTGAGCTGATCTATCAGCTC
>CADBGC010000022.1 GCA_902794055.1 uncultured Eubacteriales bacterium
ATCGACAATTGGGAAGTCGATACTTCTGTGAATCCGGATGATCTGGAACTGAATAAGGAACTTCCTGAGAATGTCGTGAACATTCTGATGATCGGTATTGATACACGGTCAAAATCCATGGACAGCGATGCCGGACTTCAGCATAATGACGTCAACATGATTCTTTCCATCAATACTGAAACCGGATCTATCAAACTGACCAGTATCCTGCGCGACATGTATGTGACCATTCCCGGATATAAAAACAAATCGAGAATCAACAATGCCTATGCGCGCGGCGGCGGACAGCTGGCCATGAGAACCATCAATCATAATTTTAATATATATCGTTATGAATAATGATGATAAACCTCATTTTTCACGATGTTCTCTCTCTTGCAAAATAACGAAACCATAGTTCGTTTTTCCGCGCCCGCTTTCTGTGGGCGCTTTTCTTTGCATCTCAATTGCCGAGCTTAAAATGCGGGATTGACAGAGCGGCGCAAAAATAGTATCATGATAAACAGCGGCGTATGCGTTCATGCTCTGCCGCAATACCGATTGGAGTTATAAAAATGCATCCGTTCATACATGTTTTCGGCCTAAAGATCCCGAGCTACGGTCTTATGATGGCGATCGCCTTCATAACGGCTATCGTGTTCAGCTATATAAGGGCCAAAAAGGCGGGTAAGAATCCCGACACAATACTCGATCTTGCGATCGCCGCAATAATACTCGGCCTTGGCAGTGCGTATCTGCTCTATATCTTCGTTACATACCCGTTGAGCGAAATATGGAACAGCATAAAGAGCGGAAGCTTTGCCGTGTTCAAGGACGGAGGCCTCGTGTTCTACGGCGGCGTTATCGGCGGCGCGCTTGCGGTCATCGGCTACCTCAAGCTCATTAAAAAGGAGCGCGTTTGGGATTATGCCGCGATAATCGTGCCCACCATCCCGCTCGCCCATGCGCTCGGCAGGGTGGGCTGCTTCCTCGCGGGATGCTGCTATGGCAAATGCGTGCACACGCCCATCTCCGTTATCTATAAAGATCCGATAGGCGGTGCTCCCGTGGGCGTTCCCGTTTTCCCGATACAGCTCGTTGAAGCCGCTTGCAATATCTTGGTTTTCTTGATCCTTATGCTCTACGTCGGCAAAAAGCTCAAGCGGGGCAGCGTTCTGTTTCTCTACATGATCCTGTACGGCATCGAACGCTTCGTGCTCGAGTATTTCCGCTACGACGAGATACGCGGCATCTTCCTCGGCCTCTCCACCTCGCAGTGGATAAGCATTGCCATGGTGATAATAGGCGTTATCGGCATGGCCTTGACGTATAAAAGAAAGCCTCTCTTTAAAGCTGCAGAGCATCGAAGGCTGTGATGCAGCTGAGGCAGCGGACGGCGTAAACGAAACCGAAGCCGATGCACCCGAAGCAGCCGAAGAGGATGCGAACGAATGATCCCGCTGTTTGAATAAAAAAATGCGCCGCGCCCATGAAAGCAGGGGAGCGGCGCTCGCTTTATGTATTAAAAGTGGACAGCTTGGCTGCCTCAGTCCTCCTCGCCTGAGCCGAGCGCATACGAGCCAATGGGATCGATGCCGAGTATCTCCTGCGGCTGCTCGTCGTCGCCGGGAAGCTCCTCGACCTTGTTCAGCGCGCGAAGTATCTGTTTGGTGCGCACTCCAACGAGCTTATCAAGATCGGCGTTCGCCTTGTCGAGCGCCTTTTTTGTGCTTGCGAGCACGTCGTCGAAGGTTTTGAATTCCTTTTTGATGCGCGCAAGGATATCCCAAACCTCGCTCGAACGTTTCTGTATCGCAAGCGTTCTGAAGCCCATCTGAAGGCTGTTCAAAAGCGCGGCCATGGTAGAGGGCCCCGCAAGATTTATCCTGTACTTGCCCTGAAGCTGCTCGATCAGGCCCATGCGCACGGCTTCCGCGTAAAGACCCTCTGTGGGAAGGAACATTATGGCGAAATTGGTGGTGCGCGGCGGGTTTATGTATTTATCGTGGATATCCCTGCCGAATTTTAAAACGGAATCACGAAGCAGCTTCTTGGAGGCCTCTATAGCCGAAGGATCGCCGGAATCGTAGGCATCGCAAAGCTTGACGTAGATATCCGAAGGGAATTTGCTGTCTATAGGAAGATAAACGGGAGAAGCGCCGTCGTTCGGGAGCTTTATAGCGAACTCAACGCGCTCGCCGCCGCCCTTTCCGGCATCGAAATTGCGCTCGAACTGCTCGGGAGCGAGCACCTCGTCGAGTATTGCGCCAAGCTGGATCTCGCCAAGAGTGCCGCGCGTCTTAACGTTTGAGAGCACCTTTTTAAGATCGCCCACACCGCTTGCAAGCGCCTGCATCTCGCCAAGCCCCTTGTAAACCTCCGTCAGCCGTTCTTCAACGCGCTTGAAGCTCTCGCCGAGCCGCTCGTTCAGCGTTTGCTGAAGCTTTTCGTTCACAACGCCGCGGATCGAATCGAGCTGCGCTTCGTTTGTATCGCGCATCGATTTGAGTGCGGCTTCGATCGAGCGAAGCTGCTCGGTGCAGGAGGCTTCAAAGCTCTTGAAGCGCTGCTCGGCCTTCGTGTTTTCGGCAAGCATCTGGGTGCTCATGCCCTCCAGCTTTTCGCCAACGCTTCTGTTCATACTCTCCTGCTTATAGGTCAGCCCGTCGTTCAGTGCATCCGAGCTCTGCTCCATCAGCTTCGAGAGCGAATCCATGCGCATGGATATGCTTTCGCCAAGAGTGGAGCGCAGCTCGTGCATGTCCCTCGCGCTTTCTCCGGTTGAGGCATCAAGCTTGATGGAGAGGCGCTTTTCCACTCCGTCCACGGCTGAATAGAGCTTATCGAGGGAGCCCTCGCCCGCATGCGATTTCTTGAACAGAAGATAGATCAACAGCACGGTTGAAACGGCGAAGGAAAACAGCGCAAGCACGAGCAGGATTATGAACTGATACTTTTCCATGCGGCACCTCCAAATAATAAGAATGATTTTGATATTAGAAAAAAGCCGCGTTAAGCGGCAAAAGTGCTTGCAGGCAGTGCAGCACCGGGAAGCTCGGCATTACGACTGCGCAAATTAGGGAGCCGATTCCCTTGAAGGGGATCAGCCGTTATTACTGGTATTCTTGCGGCGATACAGATAATATTCAAGCGCAGCAAGCAGAACGATCGCGATCAGCGCAATGATGAAGATAATGCGAAGCACCTTCCAAATATTCATAAGCTGCTGACCCTTCTCGCTTATCTGACGGTCGAGGTTGAGATCCACGATCGTGGTGCCGGAATTGCCGCCGGGCTCGGGGGTAGCATTCGGAATGGAAGAGGTAACGTCGATTCGCTGAGCGTTGATATGCGCATCGAAGGTGTGCTCGTTGCCGGAGGGATCGAACGCGGTCAGAATAAACACAAGCTCGCGCGGCTCGTCGATAGTAAGGTCTATATTGAAGGAAACGGGCTCGGTCGAAGCGGCAAGTCCGTGGATCTCGTGAAGCGTGTAGCCAAGCTGCTCTTCACTAAGCACGATATTGGAATATGCAAGCCTGCCGGTGTTTTCAACGGTGAAGGTCAGCCCGATATTGTTGTCTGCATCGAGCTGCTTTCTAACCTCGGCACGGAACTTGAGTCCAAGAAGCGCGGGGTTGATATACGGGCGGACTGTATAGCTCGTGGTGTTGTCGGCAAACTCCTTGCCCTCGTCGTAAGTGCCGTTGATGTAGAACACAACGTTGCGAACGCCATCGGGATCGGGAACAAAATGTTCTATGATCCTGCTTTCGCCGATAGCAAGACTGAAGCCCGAAGCGAGCACGCTGCCAAGATCGTCCTTAACAACAAGACCGCTGAGGTTCTGACTGCCGTTGTTGGTCAAAAACAGCGTGAAGGAAACGCCCTCGGGAGTTGCTGCGCCAACGTTGACGCTCTTTGTTATCTGAGCGTTGATAAGACCAATGGTCATCTTGGAGACCGTTACGGAAAGAACGTTCGAGCTGCCCTCGGGAGTAAAGGTGGCGGTGGGCTTTGAAACAACGCTTGCGCCCCTCATTTTATAGATGAATTTAATCTCTCTGCGTTCACCGGAGCCAAGGGAGAAGGGCTCGGCGATCTCTGCGTTGCCGATGATCTTGTCGTCTGTCAAACGGATATTGGTGAGCCTTCTTGAGCCGGTATTCACGAAGGAATAGGTGAATTCAACCTCCTCATCCGCAGCGGCGCTCGAAACGCTCGCTGTTCTCGAAAGCCTGAGATACGCGGTGTCGGAGCGCTGGATAACAACCGAAAGCTCCTGAGAATAGGTCTGGTTGATTGCGGTGTCATACCATGAGATGTTGAAGGAGAGCTTCTGTCCGATCATGGATTCGTACACCATCATCTGGGAAGTGAAAACGCCCGTGGTGCCGGGATTAACGTCGCTCGTGTTGAACACGGCGCCGTAGGGATTGGTGATCGAAACATGCGTAAAACGCCCTGCCTGGGGAACGGCGGTAGGACCCGAGGTGGGAGCCGAGGTGGGAATCGAGGTCACGATGGGATCCGATGTTACGTGCGGAGTTTCGGTCGGCACGATGGGCTCCGGTGTCGGAGCGGGAGGCTCGGTTTCGGAAGGCACCGACGTAATGGGAGGAAGAGTGCTGATGGGGAAGGGGAAAGACGCGCTCAGCATACGAACGCCGGTTCCGCCGATGCTGTTCATGCCGATGGAGCTGTTGCTGTTGCGAAGCTTGATGGTAATAGTAACGTTTCTGGGACCGGTGATGCGCGAAGGATCGGATTCGATGCTCGCAGAGCCGGAAGTTGATGCCGTTTGCAGAGAAACGGCCGAAGAGACGGAAACAAGGCTCTCACCGGAGCCTTCATCAATAATGAACGGCATGGAACCCTCGCCGACCGCCAAAGCCGAAGCAAGGGCAGGAACAGCGGCCATCATAAGCACCAATACGGCGGCAATTACGGATGTCAGTCTTCTCAGTTTCAATCTAATGCACTCCTTTTTTTCGATTCGCCTGATCGCGCAGTATAGTCCAATGCAAAGCCGAGGATATGATCCGTTAAATCAAACGGCCTGCATTTATCACAATCATATCCACTCTGCATTATACACCATAATTATCCGTTGAGCAAGCGTTTTGAGCGGCTCGGATAATATTTTTCGTTAAAGCACCATCCGTCCATACCTCGATTCGCCGATGCATAGATAGATTCTCCCTCGGAATAAGCTGCAAAGATAACATGAGCAGGAAAGTGAAAAAGTGACTGCGAAGCAGTTTCTAATACTCAAACCAATGAAAAGCAGCCCGTTCCGAGAGAACTGCGGAAAGGGCTGCGCTGTTAAGCCTTTTGATTATTTCTCTGTTTTTTCAATGCTGCGGCGAACTGCACTTGCCACGTTCTCGGGGGTGAAGCCGAAATGCGTGTAAACGAGCGAACCGGGTGCGGATGCGCCGAAGCCGTTCATCGAAACGATCTCGCCGTCAAGACCCGTGTAGCGGTACCAGTAATTGCCGCCAAGCGCCTCAACAGCGGTCCTTGCGCGAACGGCGGAGGGGATAACGCTCTCGCGGTATTCGCTGCTCTGCTTTTCAAACAGCTCGCAGCAGGGCATGGATACCACGCGAACGCTCTTTCCTTCGGCTTCAAGCAGCTTCTGGGCCTCGATGGAGAGGGAGACCTCGGAGCCTGTTGCGATTATAACGGCGTCGAGCGCTGCGGGGTCCTTGCCTTCGCTGATGATATAGCCGCCCTTGAGCGCCTCTCTGCCGCTGCCTGCAAGGCGGGGCAGATTCTGGCGGGAAAGCGCCAGCACTGCGGGAGCATCAAGCTGCATCGCGGCAAGATAGCAGGCAGCCGTCTCCTTGCCGTCCGCCGGTCTGAAAACGAAGGTGTTCGGCGTTGCGCGGAACATTTCGAGCTGCTCGATGGGCTGATGCGTGGGGCCGTCCTCGCCAACGCAGATGCTGTCGTGGGTCATAATGTAAATAACGTTCAGCCCCATGAGTGAGCTGAGCCTTGCCGCGGGCTTGAGATAATCCGCAAACACGAGGAAGCCCGCACAGTAGGGGCGAATGCCGCCATAGAGCGCGATGCCGTTTGAAATGGCCGCCATCGCAAACTCGCGGATGCCGTAATGAACGTTTCTGCCATCGGGGGTCTCGGGACAGAAGTAGGGAATATCCTTGAGCTCGCTCATATTGGTGGGCGCAAGATCCGCGCTGCCGCCAAAAAGATTTTCAATGCGCTCGGCAAGCCTGTTGAGAACGGTGCCGGAGCATACGCGCGTGGCAATGGGCTTGTCCTCAAACTCGAAGAGCGATTCATCGCTCATAACTGCTTCGGGAAGCTTGCCGCCGAGCCAATCTGCGAGCTTGGCGCAAAGCTTGGGGTGCGATGCATGGTAGGCCTCGAGCATAGCATCATATTCGCGAACAGCCTTGTCGTTTTCACTCATGAGCTCGGCGATATGCGCCTTGACCTCGCCGGGAACCTCAAACGGAGCGTACTCCCAACCGAGGCTCTTTTTCCAATCGGTAATAACGTCGTCGCCAAGAGGTGCGCCGTGGCTCGCTGCCGAGCCCTGCTTCGCGGTGCCCTGAGCGATGTTGGTGTGAACTATGATGAGCGAGGGATGCACTTCATCCTGCTTTGCCTCGGCTATAGCGGCGCGGATCGCGTCGATATCCTCGCCGTCGGCAACGTTGAGCACCTGCCAGCCGTAGGCGGTGAAGCGCGCGCTGACATCCTCGGTGAAGGTGGTGTCGGTGCTGCCCTCGATGGTTATTTTGTTGCAGTCGTATATCGCGATAAGCTTGCCGAGTTTCATCGTGCCCGCAAAGGATGCCGCTTCCGAAGCAACGCCCTCCATCATGCAGCCGTCGCCGGTGAGGGTGAAGGTGTGGTTGTTGAAAACGGGATAGCCCTCGCGATTGAACACGGCGGCAAGATGTTTTTCGGCGGCGGCCATGCCAACGGCCATTGCAAAGCCCTGACCGAGCGGGCCGGTGGTTGCCTCAACGCCGGGAGTGTGGCCGAATTCGGGATGGCCGGCGGTCTTGCTCGCAAACTGGCGGAAGGACTTGATATCGTCGATCGAAACGTCGTAGCCGAAAAGATGCAGAAGCGCATAGTTGAGCATGGAGGCGTGACCCGCGCTGAGGATGAAGCGGTCGCGGCCGAGCCAGTCTGCCTGAGCGGGCTTCTTTTTAAGCTGCTCGAAGATCGCAAGCGCGATGGGAGCCGAGCCGATAGCCATGCCGGGATGGCCGCTCTTGGCCTTCTGAATGGCGTCTGCACAGAGCGTGCGAACGGTGTTTACGGTAAGCTTATCGATATGTTTCATGATAACTCCAGTGGGCGGATTTTGCGCAAACGTGCAGGCCCATAATACAACAGCATAATTATACCGCCGAAAACCGAATAAAACAAGGCAAAATCGATACGGCAAAAATTATATTGCACGTAATACCCGCTGAAAGTGTTTGCAATGAATATCGAAAGCAGGGTTGGTATCGCCGCTGTAATAAATAGCTGTTCAGCAGTGGATCGAGGGCAAAAGCTTCGCTGACTGAAATCAGTTCTTACTTCTAAAGAATACGGATTTATTTAAAAATTACCAAGTAATAATATGAAAAAGGATATGCTGCCGATGCTTTAGCTACAGCATATCCTGCGGGTTGATCTCGATGCCGCGGCAGCTTTCCTCGGGCTTTTCGGCGGCATAGGAATATATCGATTCTATTGCTGCGGCGGTATACGCGGTTCTTGCAAGCTTAATTATAACGGCGTAACGATACTCGCCGTCCCTTTTTCTTATGGGTGCCGCGCCGGGCATAACGAATATAAGCTCGTTTTCGGCGCCATGCCCGCCGAGTGCTGATAGGATCGCCTCGGTAACGCCGGAAGAGAATCTGCCCGAAGCTTCGGAGGCCTCGGCTTCGACCCTTGAAACGAAGAGTGCGCGCACGAAAACCGAGAACGGGGGAAACAGCGTGTGCAGCCTGTCGCCGATCTCGAGGTTATAAAAGCCCTTATAGTCGTGCTTTGTGCAGAGCGAAATGGCTCTATGGTTCGGTGCGTTCGTTTGAATTACGACTCGACCCTCCTTATCGGCCCTGCCTGCGCGCCCCGCCACCTGCGTAAGAAGCTGAAAGGTGCGCTCGCTGCTGCGATAATCGGAGTGAAAGAGCGTTGAATCGGCGAAGACCACGCCAACGAGCGTCACGTTCGGTATGTCAAGCCCCTTGGCGACCATCTGAGTGCCGATGAGCACGTCCGCCTCGCCGCGGGTGAAGCAGTCGAGAATATCTCGGTGCGCGTTCTTGCCGACGGTGGTATCGGTATCCATGCGAAGCGTTCTGATATTTGGGAAAAGCTCGTGGAGCTGCTCCTCCACCTGCTGGGTTCCCATGCCCGAGAACTTAACGAAGTCGCTGCCGCAGCTCGGGCATTTATTCGGAACGAAGGCCGAAGCGCCGCAGTAATGGCAGCGAAGCGCGTTGTCGAACTTATGATAGGTCATAGCAACGTCACAGTTTTTGCAGGTGAAAACAAAGCCGCACGCACGGCACTCAACGTGCGAAGAGTAGCCGCGCCTGTTTAAAAACAGTATCGCCTGCTCGCCCTTTTCAAGAACGCTTGCGACAGCATCCTTTAAAAGTCCTGAAAAGATGCCGTTGTTGCCCGAAAGGTACTCGCTGCGCATATCGACGACATCAACGCGCGGCATGGTTTCGCCGTTTATGCGCTCCGGCATCTCAATCAGCTTATACTGCCCGCGTTTTGCGCGGTAATAGCTCGTCAGCGACGGCGTTGCGCTGCCGAGAACAAGTCTTGCGCCGGTTATGCGCGCCCTGCGCCTTGCAACCTCGACGGCGGAATACTTGGGCGTTTGCTCGGATTGATAGCTCGGCTCGTGCTCCTCGTCGATGATGATGAGTCCAAGCTCCTCGACCGGCGCAAACACGGCGGAGCGAGCGCCGATAACGACCCTTGCCTTTTTAAATCGTATGCGCCGCCATTCGTCGAAGCGTTCGCCGTCGCTCAAATGGCTGTGGAGCACCGCGACCGTATCCCCGAATCGGCTCCTGAATCTGTCCGTAGTCTGAGGCGTGAGCGATATCTCGGGAACGAGCACTATCGCGCCGCGCCCCTTTTCAAGCTCGGCGGCTATCGACTGCATATATACCTCGGTCTTTCCGCTGCCCGTAACGCCGTGCAGAAGCAGCGTTTCGCCCGCAGAAGCTCCGTTTATCGCATCAAGCGCGGCGGCCTGCGATGGGAGCAGCGGTAGGGGAAGGGATGGCTTCGGATCGCGCCCTGCGAAGGGATTTCGGAAGGTTTCCCTGCCTGCTTCGATAAGAATGCCTTTTTTAACGAGCGCGGCTATTGCGGAGGCTGCGCCGGGAATGAACGCGCTGATATCCGAAGCGGAGTATTCGGCCTCGGGATGATCGAGAAGCTCGTATACCTCGAGCTGCTTCGGCGCCTTTATGCTGCCGTCCTTTGCGCTTATCGAAGAAATAAAGCTCTCCCTGTTCGCGGCGGGGGAGAGGCGAAGCGTTCGCACCGTCTTTTCCTTGATCCTTGAGCCGCGCAGCTTGGCGGGTATCATGCCGCGCAGCGAATCCGCGCGGGTGCAGTGGTAGGCGGCGCATATCCATTCCGAAAGCCTGAGCTGCTCATCGGTGAGAACCGTATAGGGCTCAAGCGTTCTCAATATCGGCTTGACCTCGTGGGAGGTCTGCATTTCATCCGAAAGCGCAATGATAAAGCCCTCGATCGGCTTGTTTCCGCGCCCAAAGGGCACGAGAACACGCTGACCGGGGGCAGCCTTTATTTCCTCTGGCAGAGAGTAGGTAAAAAGCCTGTCCACATTGGTGTTTGAAATATCAACTATCACCCTTGCAAACATTATGCTTCACTCTCTCCAATCGATGCAATTTGTTTTGAGATCGGCTTGGCCGATGATCATTTTTCCGAAGTCTGATAGTATTCGCTCGGATACTTGAGATCGAGCTCGCCGTTGTAGAGCTCATCCACAGCCTGGGTAACGGGCTTAAGCTCGCTGTGCTGCTTCTTGGCGATGATCTGGCGCGCCCTTCTCGCAACTGCGGTAACGAGCATATAGCGGCAGCCCGCCTTGTTTTCAAGCTCCACGACCGGGGGATGGTTCATCTGATGTTTCATGGGTATACCTCCGAAATTATTAAGCAAATAGTTTGGATAAGGAAGCGCCGCGTCAGGCTTCCTCGGCATTCAGCGTGCGGAAAAGCTCGTCCTTATATTCCTTTCCCGCAAGACGGGATGAGCGAAGGATGCACTCAACGTCCTCAACCGCCAATTCAAGATCGTCGTTCACAACAACGTAGTCGTATTCGTTCACGAGCTTAAGCTCGGTCTTGGCCTCGGCAAAACGCCTTTCAATGGCTTCCTCGGTGTCGGTGCCGCGGCCAACGAGGCGGCGGTGAAGCTCGGCGAGGGTGGGGGGCGCGATGAATATCATCACGGCCTCGGGATAGTTCTTTTTGACCACCATTGCGCCCTGAACGTCTATATCCAGAAGAACGCTGATTCCCTGCGCAAGCTTTTCTTCAACAAATTTGCGGGGGGTGCCGTAGTAATTCCTGCCGAAAACCTGCATATACTCGAGGAATTCGTCGTTATCGATCATCTCCTGAAATTCCTGAACGGTTTTATAGTAGTAGTTCACGCCCACCTGCTCGCCCTCGCGCATTTCGCGCGTGGTGGCCGAAACAGAGAAGCAAAGATCGTCGTGCTTTTCAAGAAGCCGCGCGCCGATCGTGCCCTTTCCAACGCCGGAGGGGCCCGAAAGAACGATGAGATTGCCGGTTTTGTTTACGATGTCGATAAGCATACAAGCCTCCGAAGCAAAAAAATCTATCTATAAATATTTTAAGTAAGATTGCCGATCACTCAAGATTCTGCACCTGCTCGCGCAGTTTCTCAAGCTCCGCCTTGCCGTCTATCACAAGCGCGGTTATCGCCTGATCGTTCGCCTTCGAGCCGATGGTGTTGAACTCGCGGTTCATTTCCTGAACGAGAAAATCAAGCTTCCTGCCAACGGGCTCATCACTTGAAAGCAGCTCGAGCGCGCCTTTAAAATGGCTTTCAAGGCGAACGAGCTCCTCGTCGATATTGGCCTTATCCGCAAAAAGTGCGATCTCGGTCGCAAGGCGTGCACGGTCGATCTCGGTCTCCGAGAGGATGGCTTCGATCCTTGCATTGAGCTTTGCGCGATACGCTTCAACGACCAAAGGCGCGCGCTCGGCGATCTGATCGCGAACGGATGAAAGCACGGCGATGCGCGTTTCAAGATCGCATTTTATGCGCTCGCCCTCAAGTTCGCGCATCTTGATAAGCTCGGCGCAGGCTGCGCGCAAGGCCTCGACCATAAGGCCTTTAAGTGCCTCGGGATCGTCGTCCGCATCGTTTATGCTCACAAGATCGGAGATCCGAAGAAGCTTTGATACGGTGATATCGTTCTGAAGCGCGAATTCCTCGGCAAGCTCGTTTGAAGCGGCAAGATATGCCGAGACAAGCGATCTGTCAACGCTGATGCTTTTCGCATCGCTTCGTGTGTTCCTGTAGTAAGCGTATGCGTCGATATGCCCGCGCGAGAGAAGGCGGGAAAGCTCGCCGCGAACCGTGTCCTCAAGGAAGGACAGGGAACGGGGAAACCTGAAGGACAGATCGAGAAAACGGTGATTGACAGCCTTGAGCTCAACGGTCAGCTCCCTTCCGTCTATCGAAAGGGAAGTTCTGCCGAAGCCCGTCATGCTTTTTATCATTGCGACCTCCGCTGATTGATGTTCGATTTTGCTATTATAGCATATGAGGCGGCATTTTTAAAGCGTTTTGCGTCAATTATCAGAATAAAAACAAAGGAGCGGTGAAACCGCCCCAAGTGTTTTTTAATACTTACGCTTTCTTGCAGCCTCAGCCTTCTTTTTGCGCTTTACGCTGGGCTTCTCATAGTGCTCGCGCTTCCTTGCGTCGGCAAGGATGCCGGAACGCGCGCATTTACGCTTCCAACGCTTTATTGCACTTTCCAAAGACTCGTTTTCGCCTACACGGATTTCCATTAAAAATTTCCCCCCTCTCTTTATTCGGGTATAGCATGCGCTCATCCGCAGCGGAAAGAACCATGCAAGTGATAATTATAATGCTTTTTGCTTCTCAAGTCAACACCAAAAGGCGATAAAGCTGCGCAAAAATAAAATATACTGCATCGAACAATGCTTGAAAAAGGCATCGACCTATGGTATAATATAATCATTAATTTGGAAGAGGTGCAGTTATGAGCAATACTCCAACTCCGCATATTGCCGCTAAACCCGGCGATTTCGCAAAAACAGTTCTCATGCCCGGAGACCCGAAGAGGGCCAGATTCGTTGCCGAAAACTTCCTTGAGGATCGCGTGCTTGTAAACGACGTGCGCGGCGTTCAGGGCTACACGGGCACCTATAAGGGCAAGCGCGTTTCCGTTATGGCAAGCGGCATGGGCATCCCGTCCATCGGCATCTACTCATACGAGCTTTTCAATTTCTTCGGAGTTGAGAATATAATCAGGATCGGCTCCGCGGGAGCCATACATCCCGATCTTAAGATCCGCGACGTCGTGATCGGCATGGGCGCCTGCACGAATTCCAACTTCGCCGCTCAGTACGCTCTGCCCGGCACCTACGCGCCGATCGCGAGCTACGAGCTCGTTAAAAAAGCGGCCGAGAGCGCCGAAAAACTCGGCGTTCGCTACATGGTCGGCAATCTGCTCTCTGCGGACACTTTCTACGACGATTCCGCAAGCCTTGCCTCATGGCAGAAGATGGGCGTTCTTGCCGTTGAAATGGAGAGCGCGGGTCTTTACTGCAATGCGGCGCGCGCGGGCAAAAATGCGCTCTGTATCTGCACCATATCCGACACGCCGTTTGCACCCGGCAACGACTGCACCGCCGAGGAAAGGCAAAACTCTTTTACTAAAATGATGGAAATAGCTCTCGATATCGCTTGATAGAGAGCTTGAATGCGCGGCCGATCGGCTTGAAGCTGCGGCCGTCAAGGAGGGAAGGATGTTTTCGATCGGAGATACCGTGTGCTATCCGCTGCACGGTGTAGGCACAATCGAAGCAATAGAAGCGCGTGATGTTCTTGGAAAGACCACCACGTATTATGTTCTGCGCCTTATAAACACCAAGCTGACCGCGATGCTTCCGGTGGACAACGCCGAAGCGGTCGGTTTAAGGAGTATCATCACCAAGGAGGACTGCGAGGCGCTATTCGAGTATTATCGCACCGCTCAGCCATGTCTTGGCAGCGCGAACTGGAATCAGCGCTACCGCGATAATATGGATAAGCTTCGCACGGGCGATCCGAAAATCGTTGTGGACGTTATGCTCTGCCTTGGCAAAAGAAACAGCATCCGCACGCTTTCCTCGGGCGAAAGGAAGATGCTTTCCAACGCTAAAAACATCCTCTGCACCGAGATATCGGTCGTGCTTGAAAAGCCGATCGAGGAGATCGAAGCCATGTTCGATTAGTTCCGTATCTTGAGGGTATGACCGGTCCCAATGGTGAAGCAGACCGATCGTTTGAGAAAGAATTGAGGTAAAGTTTATAAAGCCATGCAGGATGCCTGGAAAATTGTTTATAAGGATATAGTTTTGCGCGACATGGTGGAGTCGGATATTGAGGACGACATTCGCTGGAATACCGAGCAAACAGAATGGGCGCTTTGGGATGCGCCTTGGGAAATGGAAGAAGCTCTTGCGGGTTTCGATCCTGCCATATACAGGGATAAGGAGCGGAAAAGGATCTCCGATGCTGCCGAGCGACGCGCTTCGGATGGCTTTCGATGGGAGGTTGAGCTCGATTATCGTGACGGAACGCATATTGGCTCATTAAACACATATCTGATCGACGAAGATTATGAGTGGGTCGGCAGGGAAGGCGTGAACGGCGTTTTTTATTATGCGCTCGGAATTGAGATCAACGAACCTTCTTTTTGGAATAAAGGGATCGGGAAAGCGGCGCTTTGTGCATATATTGAGCATCATTTTGAGCACGGTCATTTTAATATAGCTCTGCAGACATGGTCGGGAAATAAACGGATGGTCAAGTGCGCAGAGCATATTGGATTTAAGGAAGTCGATAGAGAGATAGGCTTCAGAAAAGTGCGCGGGGAAGTCTATGACGGTCTTACCTTCGTGCTTGATGCCGATGAATTTGAAAGGTGCAGATAACAGCTCGGTTTTTCGTGCTGTAAAACATCATGATAATACCCATAGACAAAACAAATATCGATCAGGCGGCGCGTATCCATTCCGAATCGTGGCGGGAATCGCACCGCTTGTTCTGTTCAGAGGAATTTGTTTCGCTGCACACGCCCGAGCATCAGCGGGAATACCTGCAAAAGAAGCTGGACGCGGGAAGCGCGCTTTTCATGCTTGTGGATAAGGAACCTGTTGGCATTGTGTCCGTGAACGGCAGCATGATCGAGGATCTTTACGTGCTGCCGGATAAACAGCGAAAGGGCTATGGCGGCGCGCTGCTTGAATTTGCGATAAGCAAATGTGACGGCACGCCCACGCTTTGGATACTTGAAAACAACAGCGCGGCGGAAGCGTTTTACATTGCCGCGGGCTTCAAAAGAAGCGGCAGGTTAGATGCCTCGCGCCGCATTGCTGAAGTGGAGCTTGTGCTTTAATAAGGTGATTCTATTAAACCCGCAGTATAAAGTCACTGCTTCATCACCGCATCTCCGAGCACCATCCCGATGGATTCGTTTATCACAAGATCGGCTCTTGAATCATAGGGCGTTGCGCTCTTATTGATAAGCACGAGCCTGTCGCCGCGATAGTAGTCGATGAGCCCGGCGGCGGGGTAGACCTGCAGCGAAGTGCCGCCCACTATCATCATATCCGCGCGCATAACGTGAGTCAGCGCCCCGTTCAGGCATTCGTGATCGAGCTGCTCTTCATATAAAACAACGTCGGGCTTGATGATGCCGCCGCAGGGGCAGTAGGGTATGCCCTCCGCCGCGCCGACGTACTCCGCATCGAAAAACTTATGACATTTCATGCAGTAGTTGCGGTGTATCGAGCCGTGCAGCTCATAAACCTTCTTGCTTCCGGCCATCTGATGCAGCCCGTCTATATTCTGAGTGATAACTGCTGTCAGCTTGCCGCGCGCTTCAAGCTCCGCAAGCGCAAGATGCGCCTTATTCGGCTTTGCATCGGGCGAAAGCAGAAGTTCCTTATAGTATTCAAAGAAGGTCTCGGTCTTGCGCATGAAAAAGGTGTGCGAAAGCAGCTCTTCGGGCGGATAACCGTATTTTTTGATCGCCTCGAAGATGCCGTTGCTGCTTCTGAAGTCCGGAATGCCGCTCTCGCAGGACACGCCAGCGCCGCCGAGAAAAACTATTCTGCCGCTTTCCTCGATCATCTTTTTGAGCATTTCTGTCTTTTCGATCATATCCATAAGCCTGTATTTACCTCGCCGTATCAAATGAGTAAAAGCGGTCGGACCGCCCTGCGGATATTATACCATTTCTTTGCCCGCTTTCCAATCCGAAACACAATGTAAATAAGGAAAAAATACGCAATATATAGTTTGACATAAATGGGTTTCGGGACTATAATTAAAGCATCGAATTCTTTCAATAAAACAGGTATTGGAGGTTAATTATGGTTCTCAAGGAAATGGAGCGCAGCAAGCTCGAAGCATTCTATAGCGATGCGCTCAAGGCATACGAAAACTGCAAATCGCAGGGTCTCAAGCTCGATATGTCCCGCGGCAAGCCCGGCAAAGCACAGCTCGATCTTTCCATGGAGCTTCTCAATATGCATATCGACCCGGAGCAAACCAAGGTAGACGGCGTTGAGGCTCGCAACTATGGCGAGCTGATGGGTCTGCCTGCGGCGCGCAGGCTCTTTGCGGAGCTGCTCGGCGTTAAGTTTGAGCAGGTGTTCGCGGGCGGCAGCGCAAGCCTTACCCTTATGTACGACCTCATCGCCAAGGCGTATACAAACGGCTTGCTTCACTCCGAAAAGCCGTGGTCAAAGCTCGATAAGGTCAAGTTCCTCTGCCCTGCTCCGGGATACGACCGCCACTTCACCATCTCCTCTTCCTTCGGCATGGAGCTTATCATGATCCCGATGACCGAAGAAGGCCCCGATATGGACATGGTCGAAAAGTACGCCGCCGATCCCGACGTAAAGGGCATCTGGTGCGTTCCGAAGTACTCTAATCCCGATGGCATAACCTATTCCGATGAAACCATCAAGCGCCTTGCCTCCCTCAAGCACGCCGCGCCTGACTTCGTTCTCGTATGGGACAATGCGTACTGCGTACACGAGTTCGAGGGCGAGTTCGTTCCCTTCAAGAATATCCTCGAGGAATGCGAGAAGGCGGGCAATCCCGATATGGTATTCGAGTTCGCCTCCACCTCCAAGATAACCTTCCCCGGCGCGGGCATAGCATGCTTCGCCTGCTCCGAGGCGAATATGGCCTATATGAAAAAGCTGCTGAACGCACAGGTCATCAGCTTCGATAAGATCAATCATCTTCGCCACGTCCTCTTCTTCAAAAACGCTCAGGGCGTTCTTGACCACATGAAAAAGCATGCCGAGATAATGAAGCCCAAGTTCGACATGGTGCTTGAGTATCTCGATAAGGAGATCGCCCCCCTCGGCATCGCGCACTGGCATAGGCCGAAGGGCGGCTATTTCGTTAGCCTCTTCGTTGAAAAAGGCTGCGCAAAGCGCGTGCATGCGCTCTGCAAGGAAGCGGGCGTCGTCATGACCGATGCGGGCGCTACGTATCCTTATAAGAATGATCCCGACGACAGCAATCTGCGCATAGCGCCCAGCTTTCCGCCGCTCGATGAGCTTGAGAAGGCGATGCAGGTGCTCTGCTGCTGTATCAAGCTTGCCGCCGCCGAAAAGCTTCTTGGCAAATAATAATTTGATAAAACAAAACCGAATATAAATCCCGGAGGAAATACCATGACTAAAATGATGGATGCGCTCGTCAAAACCGAGGCGGGCAAGGGCTTGACCCTTATGCAGATCCCCGTTCCCACTCCCGGAATGGGCGAGGTGCTTATCAAGATTCGCAAAACCGCTATCTGCGGAACGGACGTTCATATATACAACTGGGATAGCTGGAGCGAGCAGCATATCAAGCCCCCGATGGCGGTCGGCCATGAGTATGTGGGCGAGATCGCCGAGCTCGGCGAGGGCGTGAGCGGTCTGCACGTCGGTCAACGCGTTTCGGGAGAGGGGCATATCGTTTGCGGTCACTGCCGCAACTGCCGCAGCGGCAACGGTCAGTGGTGTGTACACACCAAGGGCGTGGGCGTGGATCGTCAGGGCGCGTTTGCGGAATACCTCTGCATCCCGGCATCCAACGTCGTTCCCATGGACGATAACGATATACCAGACGATATAATCTCCTTCTTCGATGCCTACGGCAACGCCACGCACACCGCGCTGATGTTCGATGTGGTGGGTGAGGACGTGCTTATCACCGGCGCCGGCCCCATCGGCATCATGGCGGCGGCTATCTGCCGTCACAACGGCGCAAGGAACGTGCTGATTACGGATGTAAACGAATACCGTCTCGATCTTGCAATGAAGATGGGTGCAACTCCCGTAAACGTTGCCAAGGAAAAGCTTGAGGACGTTATGAAAGCGTGCCACGTGAAGGAAGGCTTCGACGTAGGCCTCGAGATGAGCGGCAACGGCCGTGCGCTCAACCAGCTCATAGGCGCTATGCGCAACGGCGGCAAGGTCGCCCTCCTCGGCATCGCCGGCCCCGGCACCGTCGTAGATTGGAACGAGATCATCTTCAAGGGTCTCACCCTTCAGGGCATCTACGGCCGCAAAATGTACGAAACCTGGTACAAGATGGGAGCCATGGTCGAGGCAGGTCTCGATCTTTCGCCCATCGTAACGCACCGCTTCAACTACCGCGATTTTGAAAAGGGCTTTGAGGCGATGAACAGCGGTCAGAGCGGCAAGGTCGTTCTCGACTGGACTAAATAATGCAATAACCAATCACAAAAACAAAAGGAGCAGAATATGAAACAGGTATACGAAATCTTCCGCGGCGAACTCGCCTCCATCAAGGAAGCCGGCACCTATAAGGACGAGCGCATCATCACCACTCCCCAGAAGGCGCGCATCGACACCACCAAGACTCAGGGCGTTCTCAATATGTGCGCAAACAACTACCTCGGCCTCTCCAACAACCCCGACATCATCGAGGCTGCTAAGGCAAGCTATGATGAGTGGGGCTTCGGTCTTTCCTCCGTGCGCTTCATCTGCGGCACTCAGCAGATCCACAAGACCCTTGAAAGAAAGATCGCGGACTTCCTCGGTATGGACGACTGCATCCTCTACACCTCCTGCTTCGATGCAAATGGCGGCCTTTTCGAGACCATCCTCGGCGCGGACGATGCGATCATCTCCGACGAGCTCAACCATGCCAGCATCATCGACGGCGTTCGTCTCTGCAAGGCTAAGAGGTTCCGCTATAAGAACAATAACATGGAAGACCTCAAGGCTCAGCTCGAGGCCGCCAAGGACTGCCGCATCAAGCTGATCGCCACCGACGGCGTTTTCTCCATGGACGGCTTCATCGCCAACCTGCCCGCTATCTGCGATCTCGCCGATGAATACGGCGCGCTCGTAATGGTGGACGACAGCCATGCGGTCGGCTTCATGGGCGACCACGGCAAGGGCACTCCCGAGTACTGCGGCGTGATGGATCGCGTTGATATCATCACCGGCACCCTCGGCAAGGCGCTTGGCGGCGCAAGCGGCGGCTACACCGCGGCCCGTCAGGAGATCATCGACCTGCTCAGGCAGAAGTCCCGCCCGTATCTCTTCTCAAACACCCTTGCTCCCGCTATCTGCGCGGCTTCGATCAAGGTTTTCGATATGCTCACCGAATCCACCTCGCTTAGAGATAAGGTGCATGAAAACACCAGGTACTTCCGCGAGCAGCTCGGCAAGCTCGGCTTCGACGTTCCCGAGGGAACCCATCCCATCGTGCCCGTCATGCTCTATGACGCGAAGGTCGCTCAGGAGTTCGCAAAGCGCATGCTCGATAAGGGCGTTTACGTCGTGGGCTTCTTCTATCCCGTCGTGCCGATGGGCAAGGCGAGGATCCGCACCCAGGTCTCCGCAGGCCACTCCAAGGAAGACCTCGATTTCGCGGTAAAATGCTTTAAGGAAGTTAAAGAGGAAATGGGCATCTGAGCCATTCAACCAAACTGATTTCAGCCCCCCTTTCGTTCAAAGCAAACGGAAGGGGGATTGTTGAATATAATCAATATGAATGTGAATGATTATAAAGAGATTCGAGGAACGCTGATAAAAAAGAAAAGAACTGTTTTCGGCAGATACAAGCTTTATATTAGTGACGGAGCTAATACTGTTTCCATGCTGACGGGAAAAATCATATTCTCAAATATTAGGATAGGAGCGCAATTAACTGTCGGGTATATAGGGCGAAAACTGATAAATATTCGTCCGGGGATAGCTTGGAATGATGATTGAATAATGCAAACATAAATCTGTATATTACGCAAAAAATCCAATAAAACCGCCAAATGCAACCGCCGGTTGACACTTTTCAAAGGCCCGGTTGGTTGATATGCACCCGTGGGATGCGTTATGATAGAGGTGCAAAATAAAGGTCGCTTCCGCGCTTTACGCAAGGAAGCCGACCGATCAAAAAGGAGTATCAAAAATGAAGCTTAACGAGAAGATAATCATGGCGAGGAAGAAAGCCGGAATGTCCCAGATCGATCTTGCGGATGCGATGGGCGTATCCCGTCAGTCCGTTTCAAAATGGGAAACGGGCGAAGCAAACCCCGAGATCGGCAAGCTGACACTGCTTGCAAACACGCTCAATG
>CADBGC010000023.1:0-19303 GCA_902794055.1 uncultured Eubacteriales bacterium
GAAAAAGGAGTACCGTGCTTTTTCAATGCTGCTTCGCCGCGCTATACGCTTTTTTATATGGCAAAGCCCGCTAAATCGCGGGCTTTGTCAGTAGGCTGAAGGCACCCTTGATGGGTGCCTATGGTTTCTGTTTCTTTATCATAACCTTTTAAATCCATATCATAACCTGCATTATATGACATTGTTTTAGGGTCTTTCATCCATTCTTGTCTATAATGTAATTCACTAATGCTAG
Source organism: uncultured Eubacteriales bacterium (assembly GCA_902794055.1). Classification (GTDB taxonomy): domain Bacteria; phylum Bacillota; class Clostridia; order Christensenellales; family CAG-138; genus PeH17. The sequence goes on from CADBGC010000023.1 coordinate 236, forward strand.
GAGTTTTTAAAAATATTTTTTCATTGCTTATATCACTCACTTTAATATTTTGATTTTATTATTTTCATTGATTTTTTCAATTTTGCCTTTTTTTAATAAATATGCTTCACCATATAAATAGTTATTATCATCTATTAATATGTAAGAACCATTATTAATTCCATATACTGTTCTAGTATTTGTATCAGGCAAAACTATATCCTCAATAAATCTTTTTCCATCCAAAACATAATTATTAAATTCATCATAATGAGGTAGAATATTAATATTAGTTAATCCTAATCCTTTTAGTGTTCTATTAAAATTTGGGTCTAGAGATTCTCCTTCTAATTCCGGAATACAATATACACTGTCAGCCATATTCATTGCACCAGCACTTCCGCCTATAATAAATGCTTTTGTATTTTTTATTTTTTCCCTTAGTTTTATGTTATTAAAAAACTGATTTTGTGTAGGCAAATGACCTCCGCATAGGAAAATTAAATCTGCTCGATCTAATAAAAAATCAATTCTATCTTCTGTTCTTGAATCTAAAATATAATATTTTTCAAATGGTAATGTTAAATCAAATGATTTGAATGTAACATCTGCATAAATATCAGTTTCCTCGTTATTAAATTCGTTACTTGCAACAAATAGAAAATTATCATATTTTTTTACATACTTTTTTATATTATCTAATATATAATTCTCGTTGCCAAAATTCTTAGCAATTTTATTACCATTTTCGTCCTTATCATATAAATCTAAATAACTTGTCAAAATACATTTCAGCTTGATCTTGGTGCTGTTCTCGCTCATGGGCGGCTTCCCCCTTATGGCTATAATGAGTCATTGAAGAGTATAGCACAGCTGCCGCTCATCTGCAACTTTTGAAGTGGACAGAAATGTGATTTAGAAAGGATTAGCGAAAAATGTTTGTTTTTTCGGTTGACAGCGGCTATTGTTGCTAATAAAATGAGTTTGGCATCTATGCGCGGAACGTTCTTGGACGTACATCCCGGGGACTCGATCATTGGGAGAAGCGAAAGATGCCATAAGACCTTCGCGATTAACCACTGCTTTTGCCGTTACCCTGCCGGTCTATGAAGCGTCCGAAGCTCCGAAGCAATTTCCTACTCTTTCTCTATACATACACGTACACGTATAGAAGTGAGTATAAAATAGCTTCATTTGCTTCATGCTTCATACGGGCTGCCGGCCGAGAAAGGCGCCGCTGGTGTACTTTTTATCAGTACACCTGTCAGAGGCAAAACGCGGGCAAGAGGACTTGAACCCCTGAAAGGCGATTTTGAAAAAGTCAATGATTATAAGGGCTTTTGAGGTTCAAGTCCACTCGCCCGTACTCTTTTTTACTTTACTGCGGAGCTAAAACTTAACAAAAGTACACCGGTTTTTGAGGCCATTTTAGGCCGTTTTGGACGAAAAAAGAGGCTCCGGGGCGGGTGATCGGCCGCTGCGGAGCCTTGATTTATCGTAATACGATAAAAAAGCAACGTTTGTCGTGGTAGACAAATGTTGCTTTTTAGTTGGCTCCCCCTGTTGGACTCGAACCAACGACACTGCGGTTAACAGCCGCATGCTCTACCGACTGAGCTAAGGAGGAATATTCTTTTCGTTCCTCGGAACGCAATACATTATACTACCCCGCTCATTAAAAAGCAACCCCATTTGCGGGATATGGCAAAGTATATTTTTTGAGTGCTGTCCTGCGGCCGCGCCTCTACCCGGCTCTCCAAAACGGATGGTATTGGAAACCGAATCGAGCGTATTTTTCCGTTTTTTGCCCGTTTTGCGATTTATTTTTCCCTCTTTTTTCATTACTTATGCGCGTTTGCGCCGTTTTCCTGTTGTATGCCCGCGCAAGCTATGATATAATCAACCTATCAAGATCAAGGAGGTGCGCTGTGGTCAGTATACTTTTCGGCTGCAAGGGAACGGGTAAATCCCGCCGCCTTATCGAGCTTGCCAATGAGGCTTATACACAGAGAAGCGAAAACTCGGTCTTTATCGACTGCGACGACGACCGTATGTATCTTTTGGAACGCGATATCCGCTTTATCAACGCAAGCGAGTACATCATCGACGGACCTAAGATGTTTTCGGGCTTTATTTCGGGCATTGCCGCGCAGGATTTCGATCTTCAGGCGATCTATATAAACAGCTTTATGAAGATAGTTAAGCATCCTATTGAAACGCTCGAGCTTATGTTTTCGTTCCTTGCCGAGTTCTCGGATAGAATGAGCGTTGATCTCATCATCAGCATAAGCTCCGATGAGGAGCCGCCCGAGTTTTTAAGGCCATTTATCGTTTGGCCCTAAGCTTGACAGCGTGACTTAATGCCGTGGGAGTCGGTTTCCTGCGGCTTTTTTTGCCGTTACAGCAAAATATATCGCAGGTTTTTTGGGGATTTCGGCTTCTGAAGTCCCTTTTTTTGTAAATGCATCTTGTTTATCGTCCATAAAAATGGTAAAATACATAGGATATGTTTCCATGCGGGTACTGCACTCCGCCGTATCCGCGGCGAAATAAATACTGCGGCAGACCGCTTTGCCGCATGAAAGGACACCAAAATGAAAGCAAGATGTGACAAGCTGCTCAAAAAGCTTGCCGAAAACAATATCGACGCCGCAGTCATCACCTCGGGCATCAACCGCAGGTATTTCTCCGGCTTCACCGGCAGCAACGGCGTTGTTGTGCTTACAGAAGCGGGGCGAGTGCTTCTCACCGATTTCCGCTACACTATCCAAGCCAATCAGCAGTGCGCAGGCATCTGCGAGGTGCGCCAGGTCGACCGCGGCATCACCCGAGCTGAGATTGAAGCAGTGCTCTCCGAGTTCGGCGCAAAGCGCGTTGCGTTTGAGGATGCGGCTATGACCGTTGCCGTGTTCAACGACTTCCGCCAGCTTCCCTTCGAGCTGATCCCTTCAAGCCGCGAGATCTGCTCATGCAGGATCGTTAAGGATGCCTACGAGATCGAGATGATGCAGAAGGCGCAGAACTGCGCGGATGCGGCGTTTGCCGAGCTTCTTAAGTTCGCAAAGGTCGGCATGAGCGAGATCGAGCTTCGCAACGAGCTGGACTATCTCATGCGCAAGTTCGGTGCGGACGAGAATTCGTTCGACACTATCGTGGGCTCCGGCCCGAACGGTGCTCTGCCTCATGCGCATCCCGGCGAGCGCAAAATCCAAAGTGGCGACATGGTGGTTATCGACTTCGGCGCGCGCGTTTGCGGCTACTGCTCGGATATGACCAGAACCATCGCCTTCGGCACTCCCTGCGACGAGATGCTCAAGATCTACAAGATCGTGCTCGAAGCGCAGCTCAAGTGCCTGAGCATCCTTCGCCCGAACATGACCGGCTCGGAGCTTGACCTCTGCGCGAGGGACTATATCACCGAGCACGGCTACGGCGAGAACTTCGGCCACAGCCTCGGCCACGGATTCGGCCTTGAGGTGCACGAGGCGCCGAGCGCCAACTCGCGCTCGATGGATCTGCTGGTTCCCGGCTCCACCATCACCGTTGAGCCCGGCATCTACGTTGAAGGTCTTGGCGGCGTTCGCATCGAGGACTGCTGCGTTCTGACCGAAACCGGCTTCATCAACCTTTGCTCCACCACCAAGGAGCTTATCATCCTGTAATTCAGGAAAACAAAAGACAATAATCATACCATGGAGGTTTTACTATGATTTTAGCAGGCGATTTCAGAAAGGGTATCACCGTAGAGATCGACGGACAGGTTTGGTCCATCGCGGATTTCCAGCACGTTAAGCCCGGCAAGGGCGCGGCTTTCGTTCGCACCAAGCTCAAGAACGTTATGACCGGCGCGGTTCTGGAGAAGACCTTCTCCCCCACCGACAAGTACCCCACCGCACATATCGAGACCCGTGAGATGCAGTATCTGTACTCCGACGGCGATCTCTACTATTTCATGGACAACGAGTCCTACGAGCAGCTCGCTCTCAACCACGACCAGGTCGAGGACGCTATCGACTTCATCGTTGAGAACTCCAACGTTACCATCCGCTTCTTCAAGGGCAACGCCTTCTCCGTTGCGGCTCCCAACTTCGTTGAGCTGACCGTTACCGAGACCGAGCCCGGCTTCGCAGGCGACACCGCGACCGGCGCAACCAAGCCCGCAAAGGTCGAGACCGGCTACCAGGTAAACGTTCCCCTCTTCGTGAACGAGGGCGACCGCATCCGCATCGATACCCGCACCGGCGAGTACATGTCCCGCTGCTGATCTTCGGAGGCAAATACTATGCTTAGAGAAAAAGCCGAATATCTCCGCGGTCTTGCGGACGGAATGCAGCTTGGCGCAAGCGGCGACAACAATTCCAAGCTTCTCAAGGCAATTATCGACTGCATCGGCGATATCGCCGATGCGGTGGACGACAATACCGACGAGATCGACACCATCAGCGAGGATCTCGACGAGATCTTCGAGACCATGGATATCTACGACGAAGTCCTCTTCGATGAGGATGACGACGATGATGACGATGACGACGACTTTGATTGCGATTGCGACGAATGCGACGGCGATTGCGACGAGTGCGACTGTGAATGTGACTGCGATTCGAGCATCGTTTGCGACGAATGCGGCACCGAGATCGAGCTTGACGAGCTTTTGAAATGCCCCAAGTGCCATAAGCCCATCTTCGGCGAGCACGACGAGGACGAGGACTGATCTAAGCCTTCGTTGCAACATTTTATTAAGATCTATTGAGCTAAACGCGGGACCCACATCCACATACGGAGCCGGGTCCCGTTTTTCAAGCGGTGATATGAGCGAAACTATGAAGGCAACCATACCCGAAGCGAGGCGGCGCGAGCCCGTGCTCAGACCGAGGCTGCGCTGCGCCCTCGAGCTTTTGGGTGAAGTCGGCATTTTGGCCGATATAGGCTGCGACCACGGTCGATTCGGGGTGCAGGCGCTCAAGGAGAGTCTGTGCAAAAATGTGATAGCTTCCGATATCAGCGCGCCGTCGCTCAATAAGGCGCGTATCCTCGCCGAGAAATGCGGGCTTGAGAATCGCTTCGAGTTTCGATGCTGCGGTGGGTTTGACGGCTATATCGAGCGTGAGGCCGATGCCGCGGTTTTGCTCGGCATGGGCGGAGAGCTTATCGCCGATATTCTCGAAAGCAGAAATTACATTGCGCAAAAGCTTTCGCGAATAGTGATGCAGCCTATGCGCGGCGAAGCCGAGCTTCGGGAGTATCTTTATAAAAACGGGTATCATATCCTTGATGAGGCTGTTTGCCTTGATGCGGGAAGGTACTATCAGCTTATAGCAGCAAGCTACGAGCCCGAGAATGCCGAGCCGCTGCCGAGCTTTTTTCCCAAAGGCTGGTATCAGTTCGGCGCGAAGGCGCTTGAAAAACGGGATGAGCTGCTGCTTCCTATGATGGAGCGGTATCTCGGCATTATGGAAGCAAAGCTCGAAAATGCGGCGAAGCGCGGCGAGCCGCCCGAAGCTTTGGTTCGGGAAGTTGGGAACACCAAAAAGCTTATCGAGCTTTTCAATATCGATGCTCGCTGAAACCGCGAGCGCTTTAAAAAACCGACGGAGGAACGCTAACATGGAACTCAAAGCCTTTATCGATGTGATGAACACCCTTGCCCCGCCCGAAACGGCGCTCGACTTCGACAACTGCGGGCTGCTTATCGGCATCGAAAAGAACGATATCAAAAGGGTGCTCGTGGCGCTCGACTGCACCTGTGCCGTTGCAGAGGAAGCGGCGGAGCTTTCCTGCGACCTTGTGCTCACCCATCACCCTCTCATCTTCAGCGGATTGAAGCGCATCCTTCCCGATGACCCCGTTTCCGCCGCCGTTTACAAGCTCATCCGCTCCGGCATCGGGCTTTTTGCTGCGCATACCAATCTCGACGCCGCGGAGGGCGGCGTGAACACCGAGCTCTGCACCGTTCTCGGCATCGAAAACGCTATAACCGTTCCTCCCGAGAACATCATGCGCGTGGGCGATCTGCGCGAGGCGATGGAGCTGGACGAATTCGCGAGGCTCGTTGAAGAGAGGCTCGGCACCGTGGCGCATATCAGCGGCGAAAACCGCATAGTTCGCAGGGTCGCCGTTATGGGCGGCTCCGGCGGAGGCGACTGCGCATACGCGAAGGCCAACGGCGCGGATTGCTACGTTACCGGCGAATGCAAATATTCCCAGGCAATAGGGGCGGGCGTTATGGGGCTTGCCGTTATCACCGCAGGGCATTACGAGACCGAGAATCCCGTGCTTCGCCCGCTTATCGAATATCTTAAGGCCAACACAAGCGGCGTTGAATTCATCGTTTCGCGCCGAGGCACTCCTGTTTTTCGCACGGCGAAAAGCGCAACGTAACCTATAAATCTTCAGGAGGTAATCGAAATGAGTCAACTCGACAAACTTTGGGAATATCAGCAGGCCGAACTTGAGCTTGCCAAACTAAATAAAGAGATGCACTCCTCCCCGAATTATCAGAAGCGCAGCAAGCTCCAGAAGGTGCTGCGCGAGCAGATGGACGTTATAAACGGCTTTGAGACCGAGCTTGAAACGCGCAGCGCCCAGCTTGCCTCCATGCAGACCCAGCTTGAGAATCTGCTTCACGACTACGACCTTGAAAAGAGCGAGCTCGACGTTATGGAAACCGACGAGGAAGCCACCCCCGAGGAGCTTACCGAGTCCAAGAAGGCGATCGAGAAGCTCGTTGGAAGGATAAACGCCCTGAGCCGCGAGCTCAATGCGCTCGTTGAAAGCTGCGATAAGCTTGCCGAGTCCATCAACACCACCTACGCCAAGGCCGGCAAGGCAAAGCGCGATTTCGATGCCGTGCGCACCGTATGCGATGAAGAGAAGGAGGGCTTTGCACCGAAGATTGACGAGCTGAGCAAGAAGCTCGATGCGATCCGCTCGGATATTCCCGATGAGCTTTTTGAAACATATTCCACCTTCAAAAAGAATCATTCCGCGCCCATTGCGCCGCTTTCAAACGGCAGATGCGGCGGCTGCCACATGGCGCTGCCCGCCGTGGTCGAAAAGCGCGTTCAGGCGGGAAACACCATCGTTCGCTGTGAAAACTGCGGCAGGATACTCTTTTGCAGGCAGTAAGCGATCGTAAGCATGAAAACCGCCGCTTATCAAGCGGTTTTGATCGAGTAAGCCAAGTGATCGCGCGAATATTCGCGAGGAAAGTCCGAGCTCCGCAGGACAGAGTGCCGGATAACACCCGGTGAAGGCGACTTCAAGGAAAGTGCAACAGAAATAAACCGCCGCTTTTGCGGTAAGGATGGAAAGGCGGGGTAAGAGCCCACCGACGCTTCGGCGACGAAGCGTGCCCTGTAAACCCCACTCGGAGCAAGATTGAAATGGGAGCATTCAATGGCTGTCCGTCACGCTCCCCGTAATCGCTCGAGCATACAGGTAACTGTATGCCCAGATAGATGATCACATAAACAGAACTCGGCTTACGGCTTGCTCGATCTTAAAAGGACGAAAGGGATAATGCTCCCTTCCGTCCTTTTTCATATTCTTTTTTGCAATGCTCTCGCGGCTCGTTCGCTCTTGCCTTCTCCCGTGCCGGCATGTAATAAGCGAGGAATGCCTTGCATATACCGTAACAGTACAATAAGAAGCGTTACGGAGGAGAAGCCATGGAATACAGGCGCAGAAGAAATCGGCGGCGCACGCGCAGCGCATACAGATCGGCCCAATACTCAAGGCAAACGGGCGGAGGGAGCGGCGTTTTCAACGTCGTGCTGCTTGCACTTATGGCAGCGGGGCTTGTGTATGCCTTTGTGGCCACACCCGTGGGCGCAATGATAATCGAAAACGTTTTCGGCAGAACTCAAAGCGCGATCGAAACGCCCGTTCCCGATGTCAGCGCAACGCCTGTTATTGATCAGGAGCAGCACTCGGCTCTGCCCACCGCGGCATCCGTCAAAGCCGAGATCGCGCTTCCACCGCTTGAACTGTATGCGCTTCAGCTCGGCGTTTACGATTCGGCATCAAACGCGCAGGGGCTGATCTCTTCCCTGCGTTCACTCGGCGCAGCGGGCTACTCGCTTGCAACCGAAGGCGGCGTTCGCATACTCGCCTCCTGCTACACAACCGAAGCCGCCGCCGGCAGCGTGTGCGCAAGGCTCACCGAGCAGGGGTATTCGGGGGTGGTTTATCCGATAAAATGCGACGGAGTGATCCTAACGGTCACGGCAAGCGAGCGGCAGCTAACGGCCATTTCCGATGCGGTCGGGCTTGCAAAGCAGCTTGTGGATCGATTGAACGATGAGGTGATCCGATTTGATTCCGAGGAAAGAAGCGTTGAATACGGAATTGCGATAGCAAATGAAATGCTTGAGTCGGTGCGCTCAGCGAGGTCGGCGCTTTCCGAGATCGGCGATCCGAGCGGTTCGGTTAAGCTTATTGAGGAGCATTTTATAGAGCTTACGGGCTGCTTCACGAGGTTTACAGCCGTTTCAAGCGAGAACCGAGTCGAATTCAGCGGAAGGCTCAAGCATCTGCAGCTGGAGATCATCGAACGCTACTTTGCGCTGGCGTCAAAGCTTCAAAATGGGCTGAGTCAATAGTGCCCCACGCGCCCGATTCCTGCTCTGCGGACTTATGTTGGCGTCGATCGTTCAATTCAAGCGCAACTCTGCACATGAATTCGCCGAGCGACGGCGGGCAATTCCTGGAGCAGGACGAAAAAAAGCCCCGCAGGGTATTGTTGCCCGGCACATGCCAAGCACTCTGTATTGAATAATGCATGCACCGCTTCGCGCAGTTTACCGAAACATCATACTCCTTTCCGAGCGCGGCGAATACGTCCGTCTTTCCCGAGTAATAGCTCATTGGGTCGCTGCAGATCATACCGATGGCATACACCAGATACCCAAAGCCGCTGTGCTGCGGATAGAAACCGAGCTCAAGTAAAAATCGTGCCGGAAAGTTTACAAACATTTCCTTTTACCTCCTTAGATGGCTGAGAATAATAGAGCGGTGGAGCTTCATTATATTACGGTCAGTTCCGCCAAAAATCGCCAAAAAATCAATATATTCTCAAAATGCTCTTGACATCTGCATTCTACGCAAAAACGGGCGGTTCGATAGGTACCGTCCGTTTTTGAATTTAAGCATTCAGTCAGTTTTCCATCTGTCTTCCGAGGAACGATGCCGCCGTTTCCGCAACCTTGGCATCTGCGGGAGAAAAAGCCGCATTTTGCTCCCTTGAGAGCAGGATCACCGCACCTATTGCATCGCCGCCCGCGATTATCGGCTGAATCAGCTGTGCCGTGTATCGCTCACTCGCGTTCTCGCCTGCCGTAACTGGGATCATCGCATCGCCCTTTGCGGCGATCCTCGTTTGTCCCTTGCGCATGGCTATCGCCTCATCGAGCGCATCGCTTATCGCTCTTTCCGGCGCGAGCATTGCACCGGGCGCATGCTCCTTTCGCGACGAGCTTGCCGCCGCAACTATCGAATCCTTATCGCAGATCACCGCGATATGCCCCACCGCCTGATGCAGCGATTCGGCGTATTCCTTCGCAAAATCGCCGAGCTCGCCCACGAGCGAATACTTTTTGAGAATAACTCCTCCGTCCCTATCCGTATAGATCTCGAGCGCATCGCCCTCCCTTATCCTGAGAGTGCGCCGTATCTCCTTGGGTATGACCACCCTGCCGAGCTCGTCTATCCTTCTTACTATGCCGGTTGCTTTCATCGATTAGTCTTGCCTCCGAAAAACTTTTTGTTTCCCCATTAGTATTATCAATGCGGCAAATGCTATGCATTTTCCGATAACAAACGGCTCCAAAGGCTCCAAACCTATTTTCGCCCGCATTTCACCTTATCGATTATAAACTTTTTGTGTCAAGCCCGATTTGTATTGAAAAAGCAGCCCTTCTATGGTAAAATTCATTATGATACAGTATTAACATGGTGATATTATACCATGGCAACGGAGGAAGCTTTGAGCACTATTCGAGATATCACTCTTGCACCCCTCGGCGAAAAGCGCATCGAGTGGGTTAAGGATTTCATGCCCGTTTTGAGCGAGCTTCGCGAGCGTTTCATCAAGGAGCAGCCCTTCAAGGGGCTTCGCGTATCGGTTTGCGTTCATCTTGAAGCCAAGACTGCGTATCTTGGGCTCGTTCTTCGCGACGGCGGCGCCGAGGTTTCCATAACCGGCAGCAATCCGCTTTCCACCAAGGACGATATCTGCGCGGCTCTTGCCAAGCTGGGAATGGACGTGCATGCCTTCTACGGCGCAACGGACGAGGAGTATGAGGAGCATATCCGAAGAACACTCGAGTTCAAGCCCCATATCATCATCGATGACGGCGGCGAATTCGTTTCAATGCTGATCGAGAAGCACCCCGAGTACGCCGAAAACCTTATCGGCGGCTGCGAGGAGACCACCACGGGCATCCACCGTCTGCGCGCGCGTGCGCTTGATGGCTCCCTCCCCTTCCCCATGCTCGCGGTCAACGATGCAAACAGCAAGCATCTTTTCGACAACCGCCACGGCACTGGTCAGAGCGTTTGGGACGGCATCATGTATTCAACGAACAACATGGTGGCGGGGCGCACCGTGGTCATAGCGGGCTATGGCTTCTGCTCAAGCGGCATAGCGAACCGCGCAAAGGGACTTGGTGCGAACGTTATCGTTACCGAGGTGAACCCATTCCGTGCGCTTGAGGCGGCGATGGACGGCTTCCGCGTTATGAAGATGGACGATGCGGCTCCGCTCGGCGATATCTTTATCACCGCAACGGGCTGCCGCGACGTTATCAGAGGAAGGCATTTCGAGGTTATGAAGAACAACGCCATGCTCGCAAACGCCGGGCATTTCGACGTTGAGATAAACAAGATCGAGCTCGAATCGCTCGCAGAGGAGGTTTTCGAGCGCAAGCCCTTTATCACAGGCTACCGCATGAAGGACGGAAGGATCTTAAACCTGCTTGCCGACGGCAGGCTTGTGAACATCGTTGCGGGCAACGGCCATCCCGCCGAGATAATGGACCTGAGCTTCGCACTTCAGGCGCTCTCGGCACGGCATCTCGCGCTTCACGGCAGACAGATGGAGCCCGGGCTTTATAACGTTCCCGAGGAGATCGACAACGAGGTCATAATGCTCAAGCTTCGCGCCATGGAGCTTGGGCTCGATGAGCTCACACCCGAGCAAAAGGATTATTTACAAGGAAAGTGAACCGCAAAACCATAAAAACAGCGGCTTTTCTGCTCATATTTGCGCTTGTTTTAACGCTTCCTTCGGGCTTTTCACATGGCGAGAGCGCAAGGTTTTCCGCGCTCAAGCTCGGCGACAGCGGCGAGAAGGCGGCTCAGCTTCAGCGCGATCTTCGTGCGCTCTCCCTGCTCGATTTTTCGGGCGAGCCGAGCGGCGAATTCGACGAAACCGTGGAGCTTGCCGTGATGGAGCTGCAGCGCATTCTCGGCGTTGAGGTTGACGGCATATACGGCATAAACACGCACGGCGCTTTTCTCGAGGCTGTTGAAAGCGGAAGGATCAATCCGTTTTATATTGAGGAGCTTCCGCTTTACGGCTGCGTTATCGGCCTCGATGCGGGGCATCAGGGCAAGGCCGATCACACGCTCGAGCCCATTTCCCCCGGCAGCATGAGCAGGCGCTTCGCCATGACCGACGGCTGCATAGGAATACGCACCAAGAGCCGCGAATCCGTTATGAATCTCAACGTTTCCAACGAGCTTGCCGAGCTTCTCAAGAGCTTCGGCGCCACGGTCGTTACGAGCCGCGATACCGAGGAGGTTTCCATTTCCAACTCCGCGCGCGCCCTGCTTATGAACGAAAGCGGCGTGGATTTCTGGCTTCGTATCCACTGCGACCACAGCTCCGACCCCTCGCTCTTCGGCGCGAGGATACTTCTTCCGAACAGCATCTGCAATTTCAATATCTCTGCGAAGAGCGCTCTTCTTGGGCGCTGCATTATCGATAACTACTGCCTTGCCGTTGGCACGGTTGAGCTTACTTCCCGATCGCTCACAACCGAAACGGGCTTCAACTGGTCCACCGTTCCCGTGGCGGCGCTCGAGCTCGGCTATCTTTCCAATGCCGCGACCGATCTTGCACTCTCCAACCCCGAATACAGGCAGAAATGCGCCGAAGGCATCCTCTGCGGCATAGCGGAATACTGCCTCAAGGCATCCCTTATTGACTTTGAGGACTACTCCACAATCCTGCTTTCCAACATGCAGGACGGAGAGATCGACGGCGATGCCCTGCCGCTGTTCAACACGGAGCTTCTCAAAAATTCGAACATACTTCGCGAGCCTCGGCTTTACTGCATAAAATAAAGCATCATTTTTTGATCCTTTTATCATATTTGCCCGCTTTTTTCAAATACCCTTATTCGACCCCGTTTTTTCGGATGAGTCGAGAGCTTTTCGGAGGTGTTTAAATGCGGAGGGAGCATGAAAAGGATCGTAACAACATTAAAACTGCGTATAATAACTGGCGGATCGCTTTAACAAGCTTCGATGCCGCGCCGCCAAGCGAAGCTTATATAGCTTCGCTCGAGCTTGAGGCAGCCGAGCGCAGATACATGCTTGCGCTTTCCGAATTCAGTAATAACTGCGATACGAGCGAAAAGGAGGATAACTTATGCCTGAGATCAACTTCCAAATACCCGATATCGGGATCCCGCGCGGTGCGCTGATAATTCTTGCCGTTATTGCGGTCGTTTATATCATCTTCAAGATATTCGGCCTAAGTATTAAGCTGTTCGTCAAGTTTTTGATCAACGCACTGATCGGCGCTGCGCTGCTTTTCATCTGCAACTACGTTTTCAACACACTAAAGCTTGATAGTTTCCGTATTCCGATAACATGGTTCTCGGCGGCTTTTACGGGCATTCTCGGCGTTCCGGGCGTTGCGCTGATAATTCTTTACAATCTCTTCTTCGGGAAATAACGAAAGCTGAGGTGCGATCGAATATGCTCGATATTCTTATTAAAAATGCTGCAATAATAACCATGGACGACAGCCGCCCCGTGATCAACGGCGGCTGCCTTGGCATCTTGGACGGCAAAATAGGCTTCGTTTGCTCCGAGCATGATATGCCCCGAGGCGGCGAAGCCAGGCGCATCATCGATGCAAGGGGCAATATCGTTATGCCCGGCCTCATCAATGCTCATGCGCACACCGCAATGTGCGTAATGCGCGGCTTTGCGGACGATATGCGGCTTGACAAATGGCTGTTTGAGCACATCTTCCCCGTTGAAGCGCGTTTGAGCGAGCAGGCAGTATGCGCTGGCGTTCGCCTCGGCATCGCAGAGATGCTCGCAAGCGGCACCACCTCTTTTTCGGATATGTATTTCTTCGAGCCGAAGGCCGCACAGATCGTTCTTGAAACGGGCATACGCGCCAATCTTTGCAACGGAGTGATCGCACTCGATGAAAGCTACGAATTCGAGCGTGACCGCGCGATTACCGAGATAAAGGAGCTGATCGCAAATTGGCATAATGCGGGAAACGGCAGGATCAAGGCGGATGCCTCGATCCACGGCGAGTACACCTCTTCCCCTTGGGTTTGGAGAAAGCTCCATGCGCTTGCCGCTGAGCACGGCCTTGTGACTCAGCTCCATCTGAGCGAAACCAAAAAGGAGGTCGATGAATGCCGCATCCGCCGCGGCGGGCGCACCCCCGCGCGAGCGTTCTTTGATGAGGGCATTTTCGACACGCCCGTGCTCGCTGCACACGGCGTTTGGCTCACCGATGAAGATATGGACTTGCTCGCAGAAAAGCGCGTTTCGATCGCGCATTGTCCCGTTTCCAACCTCAAGCTTGCAAGCGGTATTGCAAAGGTTCGGCAGCTTCTTGAGCGCGGCGTGAATGTTTGCCTCGGCACAGACGGCTGCGCTTCAAACAATTCGCACGACCTGTTTGAAGAAGTAAAGCTTGCCGCGCTGCTCGCCAAGGGCAGCACGCTCGATCCCACCGCCGTGCCCGCATATCAGGCGCTGCGTATGGCGACCGTAAACGGCGCGAGGGCGCAGGGACGCGAGAACGAGATCGGTATGCTCAAATCGGGCTTCGATGCCGACCTTATCATGCTCGATGCGCAAAAGGCCAATATGCGCCCGCTGTACGATCCCGTTTCCACGGCGGTGTATTCCGCGAGGGGAAGCGAGGTCCGCCTTACGATGGTGCAGGGCAGGGTGCTGTATGAAAACGGCGAATTCACCACCATAGACATAGAAAAGACCCTTCGTGATGCGGATGAGCTTGCCGCGCCAATCGTGCAGGGTAAATAGTCTCCCCCGCCATTCGTTTTCAAACGCAATTCATAATTTAACAATACAGCCGCCTCCCTTTGGAAGCGGCTGAGTTTATTTGATATTCGGTTTTTGATTCCCGCATCAGAACCTGAAGTAGATGAACGGGTTGTAGCCGCCCGCAACGAGCGAAGCGGTGCAGAGGATGAGTCCCGCCGCAACGAGCGCAATATCCACCCATTCGCCCGCGGGATTCGCCGCTGCCCTGTCGTGAAGCTTTTTAACGATCGGGGACGAGCCTATGCAAGCCGCGATCAAAACGGGCAGATAGTTCACAACGTAAACGAGCGTATCATGCGATATGATGCCCGATTTTCCAACGGAAAACAGCGAAGCAAGGAACGGACCGAGCTCGCTCAAATTCGTGAAATCGAAGAGCGCCCAGCCGAGCACCACGAGCACGAGCATGTAGAGGTTTGAAAGCCATTTCGGCAGCTTTTCAAGGAGCTTGCCGAGGAAGAGCTTTTCAAGGATGAGCAGAACGCCGAAGTACAGCCCCCACAGCGCGAAATTCCAGCTTGCGCCGTGCCAAAGACCCGTAAGACCCCAAACCACCATGAGGTTCACAAGGGTGCGCGGCAGGCTCTTGCGGTTGCCGCCGAGCGGAATATAGACGTATTCACGGAACCAGGTGCCCAGGGAGATATGCCATCTGCGCCAGAATTCGCTGATGCTCTTGGAGATATAAGGATAATCGAAATTCTTGAGGAACTCGAAGCCGAGCATTCTGCCGAGGCCGATCGCCATATCGGAATAGCCGCCGAAATCGAAGTAGATCTGAAGGCTGAAGGCGATTATGCCCACCCACGAGCCAAGGATGCCGTTGGTTTCGGTTCCGACCTTGAGCACGTTCCAAAGAGAGGCAAGCTGATTTGCGATAAGCACCTTTTTGGCAAGGCCAACGGTGAATAGCTTTATGCCCGAGACGAATTTTTCCATGCTCTCGCGGCGATTAACGAGCTGATCGTCCACGTCGCGATAGCGCACGATCGGTCCCGCGATGAGCTGCGGGAAGAGCGTTACGTATGCACCGAAATAGATCGGGTTGCGCTGAACACCCGTTTCCCTTCTATACAGATCGATAACATAGCTCATCGCCTGGAAGGTGTAAAACGAGATGCCGATCGGAAGCGGGATTATGGGCGTTGCAAACGAGCGCATGAACGGGAATATGCTCTTTAGGCTGTCCACAAACAGGGCGGTATACTTGAATACGGCAAGCAGAAGCAGATTGATGATGACCGAAACGATCAGCACCGTTTTGGCTTTCTTTTTATCGTCCTTATGCTTTTCAACGAGCAGACCCGCCGAATAGTTCATGGCGATGGAAAACACCATCAAAAGCACGAAAGTAGGCTCTCCCCATGCGTAGAAGAGCAGACTTAAAATGAACAGCACAACGTTTCTGTATGCCCTGCCGGGTATCAGATAGTATGCCGCAAGCGTTATGGGCAAAAATATGAAGATAAAGAGCGGACTTGAGAAGACCATCAGCCGATATTATCCTTGAGAATCTGCATAAGTGCGCTGTAATCCTCGCCTACCACGAGGTAAACGTAGTTTCCGACCCTCTTGACCTCAACGGGATCGAGCTTTTCGGACTGATGCGGATCGCTGTAATCCTTGGCAACGCGCTTGGTTTGATCGAGATGGTTTTGAAGCTTCTGTTGGAGAGTTTCCGCGTAGGCTTCGTCGTTCACCTCAAAGAGCGCGACCTCACCCGCATTCACGGCGTAGTTTTCGGAAAGACCGAAAGCCCACTGCTTGATCTTATCCTTATCGATGCCGTAGACCTCTGAAAGATCCCTCTCGGGAACCTTGGTGAGCGCGGGAAGCTTGCCGCTTTCAACCAGCTTGCCGTATACCTCGGCAAGATCGGCCTGCTTGGGTGTGGTGCCCTGATTGCCCTGTTCGCCGTTATTGCAGGCGGCGGAAAACACGGAAACGAGCATCACAAGCACGATCATAAGGGCGATGAAGCCCGTTCTTCTTTTAGCATAAAATGCGTTCATTTTGTTTTCTCCTATTCTTTATCAATGGCACGGAGCCGATTTATGGCGCATTACTGCGGAAGCGAGAAGGTCACAGGCGGCATTCCCTTCAGATGCCTTGCCGCAAGGCTTCTCAGAACGTCCGCCCAAACGGCATACGCCTTATAGGTTTGATGCACGTAGTGATCGGATGAATACTCATCGGGCACGAAGCCGTCCTCATCGATAAGATGGCTTGCGATATTCACAAATTCGCAGCCCTTGCGAGCACACAGCTCCACCAGCCGCTGATTGTAGAGGTACAGATTGCGGTTGTTGAGGATCTCGCGCTCACTGCCCTTGTACATATACATTGCGCTTATGACGTAGAGCTGAACACCCGGGTTGTTTGCGAGGATATTGTCGATTACCTCCTCGTATTTATCGGCGGAGCCGTCAACGCCGTAGATGGACAGATCGTTCATTCCGAAGAGGATGAATACCTTTTTCGCGCCCATCAAGCGGACGGCATCCCAAACGTAATGCTGCTCGCCCGCGTAGATAGGATGCATGCTCGCTTCACCTATGGGCTCGAGCGCATGGCCGGAGCCGTAGCTGCCCTCGCAGAGGAAGCGCGTTTGCCCGAAGAAGGCGGGATCGTTTTCAAGCATGAGGTTGTTGTAGTTTTTCCAGCCTATCGTGATAGAATCGCCAACGAAAACGGCATCCGCGAACCAATCCTCGACCATCCTCGTGCTCAGTCCGTAAAGCTCGGTCGGCATCGTGCAGTGCGCCGGCTTATCCGCCGTGCCGATGGATACCGTGCCGTCCGGCCCCGGAGTGGTGGGCACCGTGGTGGGCGTGGGCATCGGAGTCGGCGTTGCGGCTGACTGGGTGGGAGCGACCGTTACGCCGCCCGCGGTCTGCGACGGTGTTTGCTGCGGATCGTCGCTCTTAACGTCGGCCGTAGGCTGCGAGGTTTCGCCCGTTTCGGCGGTCGGCGAGGCATCGGGAGATACCGAAGGATCTCCGCTCGGCTGCTCAGTCGAAGGGTCGGGCGTGTCGATCGAAACGACCTGCTGACTTGGCGACGGAGTGATCCTGCCGGTGCAGCTATCGGTCATTTCCTGCAAAAAGCAGCCGCACAAAGAAGAGCATACGAATATGCCCGAAGCAGCTATGGCGATCGTTTTAGAAATCAGCTTTTTCATAGTCTCCAAACGCATAAAAAATGCGCTCAGCCTTCTTCCGTTGAGGTTATGGAGGATATCTTTAAGATATGCAGACGCATACAGACCCATCCTAACATTATTCTACCATATTTGCGCCTTTATGTCAATCTGAATAACGAAATGACAGGATCTGTTAATAAAGCGTTTTTAAGCTTTGCCGTCAAAGCAGCCCTGTCGTTTTTGCCAAACCTTGCCGCAGCGAAACGCATTGGCTTTGCAGCACGGCTTGACGGAAGAACCGCAAAATAATATAATTTTGAGAGCGGCGGGAAAAGCGCAAGGAAAAAACGCCGTTCGATTAACTAATGAGTGTAAGCTTAAGCATTCAACCTATCCGGAGGGTTTATGCAAAACGGCGAAAACAGCTATAGGCGCTATCTTGAGGGCGATGAGGAAGCCTTCACCGAGGTGCTCGAACTGTATTTTAACAATCTGACTCTGTTTATAAACGGGTATCTGAACGATATCCACGCCTCCGAGGACGTGGCTATCGACACGATGCTGGAGCTTGTTGTTCACAAAAAACGGTACGCCTTCAGATCCTCGCTGAAAACCTACCTTTTTGCGATAGCAAGGCATAAGGCGCTGAACCATCTTAAAAAGCATCGCCGAACGGTGCTCGTTCCGCCCGATGAGCTCGAGCTTGCGGACAGGACCTCGCTTGAAACCGAGGTCATCGAAAACGAGCGCAAGCGGCGGCTCCACAGGGCGATAGCCGCGCTCGAGACCGAGCTTCAAACGGCGGTACACCTCGTTTATATCGAGGGTATGAGCTATAAGGATGCTGCGGGCGTAATGAAAAAAAGCCCGAAACAGTTGGATAACCTCATCACACGCGCCAAGTCGCGGCTGAAAGAGGAGCTTTCCGATACGGAATAAGGAGCGATCAAAATGAGAAGAAGCATTGACGAGGTCAAGACCGAGCTCCAAAAAAGGAGCGCGGAGTTTGAAAAAAGAAGGAAAGCGCGATTTAAGAGCCTTGCGATAGGCGCAGGCGCGGCTCTCGTGCTGATGCTTGCGGCGGTTCCCGTGATAAGCGGTGCGCTGAGCGCGAAGAACGGCAGCCCGATGCCCATGACTGCGGCATACAGCGGCGGCAATAATAGCGCGGCGCAGCCCACGGACGACGGCAATAACAATGCGGAGCAGCCCACGAGCGGCGCGGCGCAGCTCACAAACGGCACGGATAATTTCAAGCCCCCGTGGTATGAAGAAGGCGCGACTGCGGACGGCGCAACGACGGACGGCATCCCCGCAAACAGCGAGCCGACCGCCGTTCCCGGCGCACCCTCAAACAGCGGCTCGAACTACGGCGGCACTAACAGCGCACCAAGCCATGAGCCGAGTTATGATCCGCAAGGCAGCATCGAATGGTATGACTATAAAACCGAGGCGTATTTCACGGTCAAACGCGGCGAGATCATTCCCGAGAAGGCAAGCCTTATCGTTGCGGGCGACGGACTGCTGTACAGCTGCCGGATCGAGGACGCGGAGGACGTTGCCCTTCTAACAGCGGCGTTGTACGAGCTGCTCGATGATGCAGGCACGCGCGAAACCGAGGT
>CADBGC010000023.1:19323-21419 GCA_902794055.1 uncultured Eubacteriales bacterium
CGAAACCGAGGTGCCAATTGCAAAAGCCGAGTACGACCTTGAACTAAAGAATGCCGGGCGCAGCATTCGGGTATCATACGGCGGCAGCATATTCATCGGCTCCACCCTATATACCGCCGACGAGGCGAGCCTTGAAAGATTCAACAGCATCGTTTACGCGCTGTTTGAAAAGCACACGCCGCCATGTAGATGACGACAGTTAAAAAAACGGCATTATAAAAAAACTGTTTTACAGAATTGTGAAAGAGAGGAAAAAAACTATGTTCAAAAAACAAGTCAAAGCAGGTCTTTCAAGAAGAGGCGCGCTCCTTCTGGCGCTGATACTTGCGATGGCGGCACTTGTGTCTGCCTGCACTCCGAAGAAGACCGAGCAGCAGGGGAAAACCAATACCGATGCGCCCGTTTCGACCACGCCCAAGAATAATGGCGAAGGAGTGGTGAAGCTTTCCGCGGGAGTTAAGGCGAACAGCGTTGCGGGAAAGGCCGCAGACGATGCTTTCATCAACGTGCAGACGGATTTTGCGGTGCGCCTGTTCCAAAACTCGCTCAAAAAGGGCGAAAACTCGCTCGTTTCGCCGCTCTCCGTTATGCTTGCGCTTGCGATGACCGCGAACGGCGCGGATGGGGAGACCCTTTCCGGCATGGAAAAGGCGCTGGGCGGCATGAAGATAGACGAGCTGAACGAGTATCTTTATTCCTACATGAAACGCCTGAATTCGTCCGAATGGGCAAAGCTTCTTGCCGCGAATTCGATCTGGACGAACAGTAACGCGCCGTTTGCCGTGCGCGAGGATTTCCTTCAGAAAAACGCAGATTATTATAAAGCGGATATCTTCCGTGCCGATTTCAATGAAGCCACGCTCGATGCGATAAACGCATGGGTCAAGGAGGGCACGGACGGCATGATCGAGAAAATACTCGATGAAATGAGCCCAAATGCCGTGCTGTATCTTGTGAACACCCTGCTTTTCGAGGCGGAGTGGGTAAGTAAGTATTTTGAACACAATGTGGAAAAGGGCGAGTTCACCGCATACGGCGGCGAAAAGCGGAAGGCGGAGTTTATGCACTCCACGGAGCATACCTACCTTGAGGATGAGCTTGCCACAGGCTTTATCAAGCCCTATCTCAGCTCCTACGCCTTCGCCGCGCTGCTTCCGAATGAGGGCGTGGATATCGATGATTACATAGCGGGTCTGAACGGCGAAAAGCTTGCAAACACCCTTAAAAACGCAGGCGCGGGCTATATCGTGAACGCCGCCCTTCCAAAGTTCGACTTTGATTTCAGCGCGGGCTTGAACAATGCGCTCTCGGCCATGGGCATGGCAGGCGCGTTCGATCCCGAAAGCGCCGAATTTACGGAAATGTTCGACTGCAAAAAGGGCGATGTGGTCATAAACCGCGTGATACATAAAACGCATATCGAGGTCGGCGAGCAGGGCACCAAGGCGGGCGCGGCAACGCTCGTTGAGATGAACGCCGGCTCGGCATTCCCGGGAGAGGATATGATCAAAACCGTTACCCTCGACCGCCCGTTCGTATTTATGATAATCGACACCGAAACGAATATCCCGCTGTTTATCGGCGCACTGACGGATATCGGTTGATCTGCGGAGGCAAACTGTTATGAAAACCGTTATCAAAGAGAATATGAAACGAATTGTCGCTTTCATGCTTTCCGCTCTGATGTTTGCCGCAGTCGGCTGCACGCCGAAGCTGCCCTTGCCGCCGGGCAGTACCCCTCCGCCCTATTCGGGCAGCGAAACAGACCGCCTCACCGCCAAAGTTATGGCGAATAATGTCGTGGGAAAGGCGGCGGACGAAGCCTTCATCAACGCGCAGACCGATTTTGCGGTGCGCCTGTTCCAACGCGCGCTCAAAAAGGGCGAAAACTCGCTCGTTTCGCCGCTCTCCGTTATGCTTGCGCTTTCTATGAGCGCAAACGGCGCGAATGCGGAAACGCTTGAAGAGATGGAGAGGGTGCTCGGTGGAATCGAGATAGCCGAGCTGAACGAGTATCTCGCGCAATATGCAAAAAAGCTCGCCGAAAGCGAAAAGAGCGAGCTTGAGTTTGCGAATTCCGTTTGGATCAGGGATAA
>CADBGC010000024.1 GCA_902794055.1 uncultured Eubacteriales bacterium
AGGAAGCGACGGGCAACGCGTTCCTCCTTATGAACGATCTCGACCTCACCAGCAGCTACACCTCACCTATCACAGTTAAGAAAAATTCCAATGCGGCTGTCGTCATCACCGCGCTTGACGGCACCGTGAACACGCTTACCGATTCGGAGTTCAACAATGCCGATATCTACGGCCCCGAGGAGGACGGCGGCGATCTTTCCAACCAATTCTACGCCGAAAGCGCTGTCATCAAGGCCAAGACCGGCTCCACCGTTTACATAAACGGCGAAGGCACCCTCAATATCAATTCCAACGCGAAAAACGGCATAGAGAGCGGCGCGGACTCCGTTCTTGAGATATCCGAGCTCGAGCTCTGCGTGAACGCCGAAAAGAACGGCATTTCAAGCGAAAACGAACTGAATATAAGGAGCGGCAATATCTCCGTCACCGCCCGAACGGGCGATGCGATCAAGGCCGAGGACGACACTTCCGAGATCGGCACCGTCAATATCAGCGGCGGCGACATCACGATAAACGCGGCGGATGAGGGCATTGCTGCCTCGGCGAATGCGAATATCTACGGCGGCACTCTCAATATCACCTGCGGCGGCGATGCGGTGAAGGCCGAGAACGGAACGGAGACCGCCGGCGATATCTACGTCTGCGGCGGCGAATTCACCGTAAACACCCAATGCGATGGCTTCCAGGCGGCAGGAAACGCCACCTTCCGAGGCGGAAATATCGAGGTGCTTGCCTGCGGCGGCAGCTCGAACACCGCCTATAATAAGGACACCATGCCGAGCGCGAAGGGCATCAAGGCGGGCGGCGAGCTCACCTTCTACGAAGGCGTTTACAGCATAAACTCCGCCGACGATGCGCTTCATTCAAACGGCAATCTTACCATACTCGGCGGCGAGTACACGCTTGCGAGCACCGACGACGGCATCCATGCCGATTTCCGCACCACCCTTGGCGAAGCGTGCGGGGACGATTCCGCAATAACGGTCGATATCACCACCTGCTACGAGGGCATCGAGGGCGCGAACATCCTCGGCTACTGCGGCACCTACACGATGCGCTGCACCGACGACTGCATGAACGCCGCAAACTCCGACCTTGGCGGCTATGCGTTCACGCTCAGGCTCTACGGCGGCACCTACCACTGCTACGGCGGCAACGGCGACGGCGTGGACTCCAACGGCGAATTCTCCAATATCGGAGCGCTTGTGGAGATCTTCACCCCCTCTCGCGGCAATTTCGCGCTCGACAGCGATGGCACGATGACCCTTTACGGCGGCACCACCCTCGCGGTCGGCTCAAGCGACATGGTCGAAGCTCCGCAGAACGGCGTTTACGTTCGCTTCGGCTCCTCCGGCTGGGGCGGCGGCAGCAGCTTCACCTTCGCAAACGGCGATGCGCTTGCTATTTACAATTCATCCAATCAGCAGATCTATTCCACGGTAGTTCGCTACCATAACACCACGATGACTTCATCCACGGTCATCTTCGCAAGCCCGAGCGTGGTCTCGGGTCAGAGCTACCGCCTGTATAAGAACGGCTCGCAGGTCGCCACGGCGAACGCTTCGGGCAACAATCCCGGCAACCCGCCCGTGAACCCCGCAGCCGCGATAAACTGGCAGAGCGTGGGCGAGCCGAGCGAGGAATACGCGCGCGTAACGAGCCTTGAGGTCGGCGTTGGCGCGATCATAACGAACACCGCGAACACCTACGCGCTTTCGGGCGGCGGCTCGATCGGCGGCACCTCCGTTACGGTATCCTCCGTCACGGGCGGCTACGCGATAAGCGGTGCGGGCGAAGCAAATATTTGGTATAAAACCTCGGACAGCAAGCTCTATTGCACCGTGAACGGCATAAATTACTATCTTGCATACACTCAGTCCGGCGGCGGCTGGAACCCGAGCTACACTCTGAACCTCACCACCTCGGCATCCTCCGCAGCGGCGTGGGCGTTCTCCCCGAGCGGCAGCTACGCTCGCATAACCACCATTGCGGCAGGTCAGGGCGGCCCGGGCGGCGGCGGTCCCGGAGGTCCGGGCGGCGGCAGAACGCTGTATCTCGTTTCGAGCGGCTCCGGCTTCGCGCTCTCCACGAACGGCGGCAATCTCTGCATCTATTCGCCGGATACCGCGCAGGCGGCGCTCGAGGGCGTTCGCGACTACTTCGTGAACCTCGATAACGGCGAAGGCGTTGATGAGAGCACGGTTTTTGCGAATGCGCAGATCAAGTTCCGCGCAAGCATCGGCGGCCAGACCCAGACCCTTTCCTGGAGCGACAGCCGCATTAGCTTCGAATGGACTCCCGCGTACAGCGCGAGCGAGGCGGGCGACTACAGCCTGAACGTTTCCGTTCTCGGCACCTTTATCGGCAGCATCCGCATTATCGCGATCGGCCCGAGCGTAGGCTCGAGCGCGCCCGTTCCCCCCGATCACGCGATTCCGAATCCACCCACGGACGGCTTGCTCGGCGATTCCGACGGCAACAGCATCGTCAACCTGGTGGATGCTATGCTGGCTCTGCGCCATGCGATGGGCGTTGAAACGCTGAGTGCGGATGCGATAGCAAGGGCGGATGTGGACGGCAGCGGCATCGTTACAATGTCGGATGCGGTTGAAATAATGCGAATAGCACTTGGCATAGACTGAATTTGCGGTAGGCTCCATGCCTAAAGTGTACACTTCCATGACAAAGCGGCGGGAAAGCGAGGTCCCGCCGCTTTGGTATTTGCGCTTGCAGCGTTAGTGTTGAAACGGACAACTGTGTGTGATATACTGAGCTCGGGATAACTTTCCGAAACGAATTCTAAGTTGCAGCGGTTTTCCCGCTCAAGAAAGGACTATTATGAAACGGTTTTTTGCACTTCTTCTCGCCGTACTGTTTTCTCTGCCGCTGCTCGGCTGCGGTCTGTTTCTTGAAAAGCACGCATATTTCGATTCCGAAACAAGTTCGTTTGGAAACAAAAAGGTTTTTTCCGGCAGCGGATACACCCTTGAATTGACCGATATCTTCACCGAAAAGAAGAGCACGATAGGCTTTGACGGCTATTATGTTTCCTTGTATTTATGTGTTACGGTTCAGATCGTTACGCCCGAGAAGGCGGCGGAATTCAAAGTTACGGACGTCAAATCTCTTTTGGAGCAAACTATCGCCGATAACGGCAGCGACCGCGGCTGTGAAGTTATCGAAGAAAACGGGCTTATCTATTACGAACACGCCCGCATGAATAACGCAGGTTGGAATTTTGCCTTCAAGGGCTCGGAGAATTACTATTTGATTCAGTTCATCTGTGCGCAAAGCGATGCCGCAGAGCTTAAAAACATTGTTTTTGACTTCGCCAACGCGGTAACTGTGGAGTAAAGCGGATAGCAAAAAGCTTCAGAGGGCTCTGCGAAGCTTTTTTCATGCACCGAAGCTGCGCTTTTCTTAAACAACAGCCCTTGTTTGCTATGGCTTTATTCGAGTTTTTTTGATATAATAGACTCGGTCGCGGGAGAGCGTTGAGTTTTCTTTTTTCATTCTTCCTTTCCAAAATTTTTCTCTTCTTTTTCCTGCGGCATCAATCAAATTTTCGGCGGAGGTCAAGCCCATGGTCATTATCGGTATATGCGGCGGCACGAGCAGCGGCAAAAGCTCCGTTGCCCGAAAAATCAAGAACGACATCTCCTGCTCCTGCGAGATACTCAGTCAGGACTGCTACTATATCGATCAGGGCAGCAAGCCATTTGAGGAGCGCCGCCTTGTGGACTACGACGACCCCAAGATCTTCGAGCACGATGCGCTGCTTGAGGACGTGCGCGCGCTGATCGAGGGCAAGTGCATCAATAAAAAGGGCTATGATTACGAGAACCATCGCCGTGCGGATACAAACGAGCTTATCTCCCCGCCCGAGGTTCTTATAATCGAGGGCATCCATGCGCTGCACGATAAAAATCTGCGCCGCCTTATGGATCTTAAGATATACGTCAGCGTGGATGCGGACACCTGCCTTATAAGAAGGATTCGGCGCGATATCGCCGAAAGGGGCAGGGAGACGGACAATATCCTCGCCCAATACGAAAAAACCGTTAAGCCCGCTTTCGACAAATACATCCGCAACTACGAAGCCAAGGCGGATATTTCCATCAACAACAACAGAGACTACGTTGTGGCGGTGGAGATGGTGATCGCCTATGCGGAGAAGAAGGCAGCGGAAGGAACGAAATGATGTGCGCTTCGCGCATGATGCTTGCCTTCGGCAAATGATTTGTGCTTTCAGCACATGATGCGTTCCTTCGGAACATTGCGGTAAAAATTCCTGCGGAATTTTAATCTAATCGGAAACGCCCTCGGGCGTTTCCACCTCAACTATTCATTATTCACTCTTCACCATTCACTATTAACTACCCCTTTGGGAGAACCTTCTATGAACAGATGGCGTGCGGCATGGCGCTGGGCAAGGCGCTGGCTCGTGATAGTGTTCGCGGGCATACTCTTTTATGAAATACTTGAGCACTTCGGCGCGGCGAAGGCTGCGCTCGGCGGTGTTCTTCGCGTGCTTCGTCCGCTTCTGGCGGGTCTATTGCTTGCATACATCGTAAATATTCCTTCCACCTTTTTGCAGCGCACCGTTTTCAGAAAATACGAGGGCAAGCGCTTCATCGTAATTATTTGCAATCTCCTGTCGTATCTTTTCGTGCTCGGGCTGGTCGTTCTGCTCGTTTTCCTGATCGTGCCCAAGGCGGTGGAGGGCGTTACTATGCTCTTCTCCAATATCGGCACCTACTACAACGCCGTTGTGAACCGGGCAACCGAGTTCTGGGAGAGCCTTGAGCTGAGCGAGGAGCTCACCGAGCACGCGATCGAGATATCCAAGAGCTTCGCCGAGCGCGCCGAGCGCTTTGCGATGGAGTTTTTGCCCAAGGTAATAAACTTCACCTTCTCCACCGTTGGAAAGCTCACAAACGTGGTGCTTGCCATAGCCTTCAGCGTTTACGCGCTTGCGGATAAAAACAAGCTGCTTGCCCACGCAAGGCGCTTTATCAGAGCCGCTTTCAGTTCAAAAAACGCCGAGCGCATACTCGAGGTCAGCTCCTATGCAAACGGCGCGTACCGGGGCTATATCACGGGTCAGCTCACGTCTTCGACCATCATCGGCATACTTTGCTATATAGGCATGCGCATCTTCAAGATGCCCTATCCCGAGATGATATCGGTGTTCATCGCCGCCTTCACGCTCATTCCCGTGCTCGGACCGTGGATAAGCACGATCCCAAGCGCCCTGGTTATCCTTATGGCTTCGCCCGAAAACCCGATGCTTGCGGTGTGGTTCGTGGTGATGCTGCTCGTTATCCAGCAGCTCGACAACAACCTGATCTACCCCAAGGTGGTCGGCAACGCCGTGGGACTTTCGAGCGCATGGGTGATAGTTGCAATAATCGTTTTCGGCGGGCTGTTCGGCGTAATGGGGCTGCTCTTCGCCGTGCCCACCACCGCCGTTATCTACCGGCTCGTTGCCGAATGGACGAACGCGCGCGCCCGAAGCCGCGGCGTTCCGATAGTGAGCGATATCCCGCGCGATCTTGATAAGCACACGCGCTCAAAAAAGAAAAAGCGCCGCCTGTTCTTCAGCGGCAGAAATAAAAAGAAGCCCGAGGCGGAAAACGCGCAAGCAGCCGAAGCCGCCGAAAATTCGGAAAAAACCGAAAACGGAAATCAAGATGGAACAGATCAATAACAACGAAGTCAAGTCCGCGCCCGTCAAGGACAGCGGCGACGGAAAAGCGCATCCCTTCAAGCATTTTCGTGTCGTAACGAAGCATCGCCACGTCGTTATGAGGCATTGCTTCCTCGCAGGCATACCGCTGCGGGGGCTTTTGCACGACCTTTCAAAGTTCTCCCCCTCGGAATTCATCCCGAGCGCAAAAAACTTCGTGGGCACCCGCAGCCCGAACGAGATCGAGCGCGAAAAGCAGGGCTTTTCCTATGCCTGGATGCACCACAAGGGCAGAAACCGCCATCATTTCGAGTATTGGACGGACTATCATCCGCAAACGAAGCAGATGACCCCCGTTAAAATGCCCACCAAATTCCTTATCGAAATGTTCTGCGACCGTGTTGCGGCGAGCAAGGTCTATAAGGGCAGGGACTACGACGACTCCTGCCCCTATGAATACTTCAATCGCGGCAGCGCAAGAAAGCGTATGCACGAGGAGACCGCCGCAATGCTCGAAAAGCTGCTTATAATGCTTCGCGATGAGGGCGAGAAGGAGACCTTTCGCTATATAAGAAAAAATCTGCGCAGCAAAAATGATTATTAAGCTTTCGCTCGATCAGGCGCTGCTATCGATTAAACTTTTTAGGAGG
The DNA here is from genome assembly GCA_902794055.1 of uncultured Eubacteriales bacterium. GTDB lineage: Bacteria > Bacillota > Clostridia > Christensenellales > CAG-138 > PeH17. Next base: position 6,340 of record CADBGC010000024.1, read on the forward strand.
AGCAAAAAATGGAACTGAAATTCTTAGGCAGGGGCGCGGCTTTCAATCCCCTTGAAGGCGGCAACTCCGCATTCTTCATCGAGGGTGAAACGCTGTTTCTTATCGACTGCGGCGAGGGCGCTTTTTCAAAGCTGTTTGAACTCAAAGCGCTCGGCGAAGGGCAGAAAATAAATCGGATAAAGCTGTTTTTGACCCACACCCATTCCGACCATGCGGGCGGCATAGGCACGCTTGCGGCGTACTCTTTCTTTAAGATGGGCGTTCCGCTCGAAATAGTTCTGCCCGCAAACGCCGCTTACCGCCAAATCATCGAAATTCTGCTTACCATATTCGGCTCGCCTAAAGAGCAGTACCGCATTTTGAGCTGCGAAGAGCTTGATAACCATTATGAAGCGTTCCGAAGCGTGCGTTATCTTGAAACCGCCCATTGCGAGCAGCTGTTGAGCTTCTCCATTCTTTTCGAAACGAACGGAGGGCGCATCTTCTATTCGGGCGATACCAACGAAACAGGGCATATTGAGCGGCTCATTGCCGAGCGATCGAGCCACGAGATCGGCCGAATCTACGTTGACTTCACAACCGCCGACTTCGAGGGCAACGTTCACCTGAGCTGCAAAAAACTTGCGGATGCCGTGCCCGAGGAGCTTCGCGGCAAGATCTATTGTATGCATTTCGCAAGCGATTCGGATATAAAAGCCGCAAAGCAGGCCGGCTTCAATGCGGTCGAGCTTTATAGCTGAAAGCGTTCCCCTTCCTTATTCAAATGTTTCAATTCTGCCGTTTCGCGCTTGATATAATCCCACGTTGGGGGTATAATAGCGAATGATGAATTTTTGCGGCGAAAAGCCGGAAAGGAAAGTAAAATGAGCGAAGAATGTACCCACAATTGCGACACCTGCGGAGCGGAATGTCCGTCCAGGCAGGATAAATCGAGCTTTCTTGAAAAGCCGAACGAGCAGAGCTCGATAAAGAAGATAATCGCCGTGGTGAGCGGCAAGGGCGGCGTTGGCAAGAGCCTCGTGACCTCCCTTCTTGCGGTGAACGCGCAGAGGGCGGGCTACCATGCCGCGATACTCGATGCGGACATCACCGGCCCCTCCATCCCCAAATCCTTCGGCATCCATGATAAGGCGATCGGCACCGAAATGGGCATACTGCCCAACACGAGCAAGCTCGGCGTGGACGTTATGAGCGTCAACCTCATGCTCGAGAGCGAGACCACGCCCGTGGTATGGCGCGGCCCCGTGATCGCGGGAGCCGTCAAGCAGTTCTATACGGACGTTATCTGGAAGGACGTGGACTTCATGTTCGTGGATATGCCTCCGGGAACCGGCGACGTGCCGCTGACCGTTTTCCAGAGCCTGCCCGTGGACGGCATAATCGTGGTCACCTCGCCCCAGGAGCTCGTTTCCATGATAGTGGAAAAGGCCGTGAATATGGCGAATATGATGGATATTCCCGTGCTCGCGCTCGTTGAAAACATGAGCTATTTCGAGTGCCCCTGCTGCGGCGAAAGGACTTCCATCTTCGGCGAAAGCAAGGTTGAGGAGACCGCGAAGCGGCTGTTCATCCCCGTTACCGCGAAGCTGCCGATGAACGGAAAGCTCGCCGCCGCCGCCGATGCCGGCCTTGTGGAGCTCTATGAGGGCGACTGGCTGGACGGCGTTACCGAGATGCTGAATAAGCTGATCGGGTGAGCGCTTCGATCCGAATAATGTTTTTTGAAGGGATCCTCTTGCGGGATCCCTTCCTTCCCCTTTCCGCCATTTTTCGTTAAAATTCCTTTCGGCTTGACAAAACCTCTGTAAATGCGTTATTATAATATTGGAGTTGTATGCTCCATCGCGTTTGCCGGAGGTGCTTTCATGGAAAAAGAAAACCGTTTCGCCGCTTCTGTTGAAGCCGATGGCGAGGAAGCGAGCCTCAACGCGAAGCCCGCGCTTGCCTTCATAGTGAACCCCGTTGCGGGTTCGGGTCGGTGCATCTCCCTTTTTGAGCGCGCAAAGGCAGTTTTTGAAGCGAAAAAAGCGAAGTTCGAGTGCTTTTTCACCGAGTCCCCCGGCCATGCGGAGAAGCTTGCCGCGGATGCGCTTTTAAAGGGCGTTAAAACGATAGTTGCAGTAGGCGGCGACGGCACCGTGCGCGAGGTGGCCTCGGCGCTGTGCGAAAAGGGCGCGGCGCTCGGAATACTGCCCTTCGGAACAGGCAACGATCTTGCCAGCGCACTGTCCATTCCAACCGAGCCCGAGGCGGCTGCGGAGCTGATCCTTTCGGGGGAAGCGAAGGCGACCGATCTTGGCAGAGCGAACGGCAGGGTTTTTACAAACGTTTGCGGACTCGGCTTCGATGCGGACGTGCTTGCGCGAACCGAGAAGCATAAAAAGGGGCGCACAGGTATGCTCCCCTACCTGCTCGGCATCGTGGATGCGGTGCTGCATAAGCGCAAGATTCGCGCCCATATCTCCATAGACGGCGGAGCGGAGCAGGAGCTGGATGCGCTCATAATCACCGCCTGCAACGGAAGGCGCTTCGGCGGCGGTATGCTCGTTGCGCCCGATGCGAAGTATGACGACGGGCTTTTCGATATCTGCATGGCGAAATATCTCGGATTTTTCCGCCTTATAACGCTTCTGCCCTGCTTTATTAAGGGAAAGCATATAAATAAAAAGCAGGTGGTCTACACACGCGCAGAGCGCATCACCGTGCGCACGGACGGGGAGAACACGGTTCAGCTCGACGGCGAGCTGATCGAAAAAACTCCGCTCGTATGCGAGATAGTTAAAAACGCGGTTCGGGTGTTTCGCCCCTGACCGCCTCATCGGGCGTTTGCCCGAAATCTTACTAAATGAACCGGAATTCGGCTTAGAATGACTCAACAAAGAAGAAAACATAATCGCCGCGCGGAGCTTAGGCTCCGCAGGATAATAGTGTTTAGTGCGCTTGCGCTTATCATCGCCGGGCTCATCTTCGGCGCTCTGAAGCTCTGCGCATCGTGCAAGACCTCCGCTTCAAAGCGCAGCCTGCCCTTTGCCGCCTCCGATGAATTCGCCTTTACCGGCGGCGGATTCCTCTACACGAGCGACAGGCAGCTTTCCTATCTCGATATTGCGGACGAAGCCAAGAGCTTCACCGTAGATCTTGAGCAGAGCGGCGCGGCCGTTGCGGGAAGCGACAAAATAAAGGTCGTTTATTCCACAACCTCGCTGCAGGTGGTCGGAACGCCGTATGAGCACAATATCGAGGGCGCTATCAAAAAGATCGTATGCGGCGGCAAATACGTGGGAGCCTATATAGAGAATGCGGACAATACCCATTCGCTTGCGGTGTATAATTCGGCGGGCGATCGGCGCTATCTTGCCGAGCTCGGCTCCTCCGTGCTGCTTGATTTCGGCTTTGAGGGGGGCGACAGCTCCGCCATGTATATGTCCGAATTGGTGATGACCGGCACCGCCGTTTCCACCACCGTTACCACGCTCGATCTTGCGCGCGAGAGCATAACCGGCGTTATGAACATTCAGGGCGAGATCGCGAAAAACGTTATTTTAACGGCAAAAAGCGTTTTCGTTTTCGGAACGGACAGCCTTATCCGCTTCGATCGCTCCACCAATACCGAAGCGTACCGCCTGCTCGCTCGCGGCTACGACTGCATTGACAGCTCCTGTGCGGACGGAAGGCTGATGCTGCTGCTTTCGCGAAGCGGTGAAGGCGCTTCTCCTCTTCGCGTTCTCTGCGTTAAGGAGGCGGAGGCGGCGGACGACAGCGTTTTGGAGCTTTCCTCCATCGGCGGCGATTCGCCCTGCTTCCTGATGCGGGGCAAGGTGGTAACGCTCAGCGATTCCACCGCCGTTGTCCGCAACATGAAGGGCGAAATCACCTCGTCCATCCCGCTCGGCACGGATGCTACCTCTGCCGAAAAGCTCGATGAAAGCAATCTCCTTCTTCTCTCCGAGGGAAAGCCGATACTCTTCACTCTAAAGAATTTCTGAAAGGAAAAAGCCTTTTGATATGGAAATTGTTAATCTTGCGATAATCGCCGTGTTTGCGATATTCGTGCTCGCGGGCGTATACAAGGGTTTCCTCTGGAATCTTGCCGCGCTCGGCGCCACGATAGTTTCGCTGCTCATTGCGCTAATCTTCATGCGCTCGATGGCCAAGCTGATCGTTGCCAATCAGTCGCTCTATTCCGCCATGCTCAGCTACACCGAGGGCAAGGAGGATATCTACGACGTGGATCTTGTGAACAGGGATATCACCACGCTCACCAACGCCGAGATAGACGAGATCATGGAGCGCAGCAACCTTCCCTTCCCCTTCATGCAGCGCGTTCACGACAATATCCTTTCGGAGGCGCTCAAGGATCGCGGGATCACCACGCTGGGCGATTATTTCAACGAGAGCAAGGTTATCGTTTTCATAAACATAATCTCGTTCATTATTATCTATATGATCTCAAGAATACTCCTCACCGTGCTGATAAGCTGGCTGGATTATTCGGTGCGCTTCCCGAAGCTTCGCATACCGCTGACCGATCAGATCGCGGGCGGCGCGGTGGGCTTCATAAGGGGACTTATCGACGTTTCCGTTATCTTCATGATAACGCCCGTGGTGCTGACGGTGCTCCCCTTCGATCAGATCCAGGATATGATAACAAACAGCACGCTCGCCTCCTTCCTGTATAACTCCAACCTCCTTCTGAGGCTAATCCCGGGAGTGCTGTGATGAATACTATAAATGCAACGGATAAAAAGCCTGCCCAAAGCGGGCTTTTTGCGGATAACAGCGAGCTTTTGCGCGACGGCGAGCGCGCGGACGACCTTCAATACAAGGGTCTGCGAATCATCCAATCGCCCTCGGCATTCTGCTTCGGAACGGATTCGATACTGCTTACGCATTTCGCGCTTCCCCCACTCCTTCACGCGAAAAAGGATGCGCGCATCATCGATCTGGGCTCGGGCTCGGGCGTTATATCCCTGCTTCTTGCCGCAAAAACGGGGCTTTCGGTAACGGGCGTTGAGATCGATTCGGAGCAATGCGAAAGGCTCGAGCGAACGCTTATTCTAAACGGGCTTGTGGGCGAGCAATCCGAAAAAAACGCGCTCGACATTGGAAAAATAGAGGTCGTCTGCGCAGATTATCTCTCCCCCGAGCTTTCGTTTGAGCATAAGTTCGATCACGCGGTATGCAATCCGCCGTATTTCAGAGTCGGCTCCGGCGGCAAGCCCAAAAATGCGGGCGCAACGCATGAGCGCAATGCGGATATCCTTTCGCTCGCTCAGGCGGCGCGGCGCTTTGTGAAATTCGGCGGCAGCTTCAGCCTTTGCTTCCCCGCCGAGCGGCTTTCAGAGGCGTTTTGCGCGCTCAGCGCGAATTCGCTTGAGCCTAAAACCCTGCGCCTCGTGCGCACAAAGGCAGGAAGGAAGCCCTATCTTGCGCTGATAAGAGCCAAGCACGGCGCAAAGAGCGGCCTTACCGTTGAAAACGACCTTATAATCGCGGACGAATCGGGGCGCTACACCGAGGAAGTGCAGAGGTATTATAATGGAGAATAAAAGGCTTATTGATTTAGTAAAGGAAAATATGCAAACCATAGCGGCCGATGCCGCTGCGGATGAAGCGGCCTGTCTTGCGCCGGGGCTATATCTTTGCGCAACGCCGATAGGCAATCTTGGTGATATCACGCTGCGCACGCTCGAAACCCTTTCGCGGGTAAAGCGTATCTACTGCGAGGACACGCGCAACACACTCAAGCTGCTCAACGCCTACGGCATCAAAAAGCCGCTTGAAAGCTGCCATGAGCACAACGAAAAGAGCCGCGCCGAGCGCATCGCCGCCGAGGTTCGCGCGGGCGATGCCGTGGCCTTCGTCAGCGATGCGGGCATGCCCGGCGTTTCCGACCCCGGTGCGGAGCTCATCAATAAATTCGTTGAACAGGGCTTGCCCTTCGTGCTTCAGCCCGGCGCAAGCGCCATGACAACGGCGTGGATAATGAGCGGCCTTCCCACAAAAAGCCTGCTGTTTCTCGGATTTCTGCCCCGCAGCGGCGCGGAAAGAGCCGAAGCGCTCGAGCGAATAGCTAAAAGCGCGGACAGCGTGCTTATCTACGAAAGCCCGCTGCGCGTTGGCGCAGCGCTTTCGGATATCGCCGAGGCGATCGAAAAAAGCGGGCAGAGCGCCGAGGAGCGCCCCTGCGCGCTCGTTCGAGAGATAACCAAGGCGTTTGAAGAATGCGTGCGAGGAAGCGCGGCGGAGCTTGCAAAAAGGTTTGCGGTCGAGCCTCCCAAGGGCGAATGCGTGCTTGCGATAGGGGCGGCGGAAAAGGAGGCAGCAAGCGAAAATAACGGCATGCTCGATGCGCTGCTTAATGCGCTGCTTTGCGAGGGCGTTTCCGTTAAATCGGCCGCCCGCATCGCCGCCGAAACGCTGGATATGCCGAAAAATGCAGCATATAAACGCGCAATGGAGCTGAATAAAGCGGAGATCGAAGAATGATCGAGGTTAAGACGTATATATTCGACAAAATTGTTTCATATATATTCGAGTTAGCCATTGATTATTGATATCGATAATGTTATAATGTTTAAAATGGTGCACTATATGAAAGGAGCTTACCATGAAAGTCGGCATTATCAGATGCATGCAAACGGAGGATATCTGCCCGGGAACGGACGATTTTCTTGCCGTTAAGAATCATACAGGCGCATTTGCGGGCATCGAAGAAGAGATCGATCTTGTCGGCTTTTGCAATTGCGGCGGCTGCCCCGGCAATCGCGTTGTGCTGAGAGCCAAGAAGCTCGTTGAGCAGGGCGCACAGCTCATCGCTTTCTCCACCTGCATCCAGAAGGGGCGCGATATCTGCTTCCCATGTCCCTACGCACAGAAGATGAAGGACAATATCCGTCAGGCGCTTGGCGACGACGTTACCATCCTCAATTCTTCTCACGACTAAGCTTTTAAGTTTTCAAATTTGAATAATACCAAAGGGCCTCCGCTTGGGATGCCCTTTTTTCATTTACGAAAATTATTTCTGACGAATAAAATCCAAGGAATTCTGCAGGAATTTCATCCTGAACTATTCACTAAAGCTTCTTAAAGTACAGCACCATCAGCGCGATATGCGCAAGAAGTATCAGCGGCATGAACAGCGCAAAGTACCAATGCTTCGTCTTATGCCTGAAAAACTGCATCCCGAGCACCGCGCCGAGGCTGCCGCCGAGTATCGCAGTCAAAAACAGCGTTTTTTCGGGTATGCGCCAGCGCTTTTTCTCGGCTCTTTTCTTATCTGCGCCCATCAGGATAAAGGCGATCAGATTGATCACAAAGAGGTATGCAAGCAGTATTATCTGATAGATCGAAAGCTTCATATTATTCCTTTCTGCCAAAGAATTTCTCCGGCGTGACCGCGCTTATCCTGCGGTAATGGTCGCCCGCCGTGGTGTCAAAGCCGCAAACGCTCCCATAGGGGCAGCTCTTGCATGCGCGCACGCCGCCGTGCCGATAGGGGCTGATCTCCGCCCTGCCCTCCATAATCGCATCCAGCGTTTTTTGAGCAGAATTCTTCGCAAAATCAAGCGTTTTTTCCATCTCGGCGCTCGTAACGAGCAGCTTGCCCGCAAAGCCGTCATCGGTGCGGTGCAGACCCGTGATGAATCGCGATGAGCGCGAGCCGATCTCCGCATCCGAGGCGTTTATAACACCGTTATCCGCGAGGGTCGGCCCCGAAAGCTTGAGCTTTTTGAGCACGATCTCGTCCCGCTTCTCCTCCTCGTCCACCGCCGGCGCGTGGATATGCAGGTAATACATCCCCGCCGCATCCATACGCCGCTCCGCCTCCAGCGCCGCGCGCACCGCCAGCGCATACAGAGGAAGCTGCACCTTGAGCCCGTTCACAAGATCGGTGAACCCAAAGGGCGAGTAATAGGTCTTATAATCCACGATGCGAAAATATTCATTTGCCTTGGAATTCGCTCCAACCCCCGATTTTTCCGAATAGATATCGAGCCTGTCTATCACGCCGCGTATTTTAAAAACCGCGCCGCCGCTCGATTCTATCTCAAGCGCGGGAAGCTCATCATCCTTTCCGCCGAAGCGCAGCTCGGTGGCGTAGGGTCTGAATTTTCCGCCCGCGATCTGGCGCAGCACCGCAAAGCCCGCGTCCCGAAGCTGGCGTTTTATGCTGTCGAGCTTCGCGCGCATCGCCGCCGATTCGAGCAGTATGCCGTGGTTGAAGCTCTCTATGATGGGCGGAAGCAGCTCCGCGAGCCTTTCCTCCACGTCCTGCTTCGTTAAATTTTCAAGCAAACTCTCGCATTTTTCGGGGTCGGCCTTCATCAGCTCGATATAGGAATGCACGAGCTTATCGAGCGCATCGTGGATAAGCGTTCCGAACTCGTTGTTCCTTATTCCGTGCTCCTCCCTCTCGCGCAGGGAAAGGCCGTACTGCAAAAGATGGCGATAGGGGCATTTATTGAAGGTCTCAAGCCGCGAAACGCTGCCCATCATGCTGCTTCCGTACAGCTCAAGCGCCTTTTCCCTGCCGAGCGGCGCGAGCGCATCCGCTCTGTAATAGGCCTTTTCGAGCGCTCTGAGGGCGGGTGCGTACTTCTCGCTCGCGTTAAAATGCGCGTAGAGCGGGGCAAGCGCGCCGTTTTCCTCGCCCGTGTCGATGAACCGTCGCAGACCCTCGGCAAGCGCCTCAAACGCCGCCTCGTCGCTCTGCGCAGTCGCTGGGGTGATCGCGCCGCCCGACCTTTGGCAATGCGGGAATGCCTCTCCTATGCGGCGTATAAGCGAGCTTGGCGCGGATGCTTCCGAGCGCGCATCGCGGCAGTAGGACAGATACAGCCGCTCCTCTGCGCGGCAGATAAGCGAATAGGTGCGCAGCCTTTCGGCGGCATCCATGCTTGCGGTGCTCTCCCAAACCTTCAGCCCCGCCGCGCGCATCGCCTCGAGCTCACGGTCGTTTATTACGGAATTATCCTCGCGCATGGAAGGAAAACGCCCCTCATTTGCGCCAAGAACGAGCAAAAGCTTCACCTCGCCCGGATGGATGGAGCTTGCATCGCCAACGATCACCTGATCGAGCGTGGTCGGAATAAGGCCTACCTCATACGCCTCAAGCCCCTCCTTCACAACGGAGGAGAAGCGCGAAAGTCCGATCGGTTCATCGCCGATTATTACACTTATCTGATCCAAAAGCTCAATGATGGTATCGTATATCTGGCGGTTTTCAAGCGCAAAAGCGAGGGTCTCGGCATTCATTTTCAGGCTCTCAAAGCTCTGCTTGAGCCTATCTGCCACCCCCATCTTGCAAAGGTAGGAATACAGCGCCGAAACGCGGGTCGAAGCGGCTCTGCTGCCGTCCTCTCCAAGGCGCTCCTTGAGCGCGAGAAGGGGCTCCGCTATCGCGATACGCGCTCGCTCTATCTCTTCAAAATCCTTTATTTCTTCGGCATTTTTAACGCTCGGCTCGCTTGAAGTGAGCCGCTTGCCCATCAGCGCGAATTTGAGGATATGGTTCTCAAGCTTTTCAAGGGTCGAGTCGGGAAAATCGGTCAGCCCCGTCTTTAAAATGCGGATAAAATCCTCGCTCATAAAGCCCTTTTCGGCGCAGCGCAGGGCGGCAAGGATCAGCTCCGAAACGGGATGCGATGCCACACGCCGCTTTGCATCCATGAAAACGGGGATGCCCGAGGCCTTGAAGATGCGGCGGATCGGCTCACCGTAGGCTGCAAGATCGCTCACGGCGACCGCGATATCGCGAAAACGCAGTCCGCCCCGCACGGCGCGAATGATCTCCGAAGCCGCTTCGCGCACCTCGCTGAGCCTGTCCTGCGAGGAATGCAGCTCTATCTCCCTTGCATCGCCCGCAAATTTTGCGGCTGAGGGCGCAAAAAGCACGGTTTCAAGGTGCGAAAGCGCGGCGGAGGCATGCCGCTTGTTTCCCATCATACGCAAGGTCTCAACGGTGCAGCCAGCTTCTGCTGCAAGCTCCGAAAGGCGCTCGAAATAGCCGATGTCGGGCAGAAACAGCCCGCCGTTTGCTTCGCAGCAGGCAATGTCCGCGCGGAAGGTAACGGTTACCGATTGCGCGGTGTAAAAGAGTTTTTCTATTATACGCAGGCTCTGCGCGTTCAGCATATCGGGCGCATCCACAAACACGGCCGCTCCCCTGAGGCTTGAAAGCGGAATGCGCTCGATCAGCGAGTTCACAAGATCCTCGCCGTCGATATACCGCTCCGCCATGCGCTCGTTCAGCTTTTCGTAGCAGAGCGCAAAATCCTCAAGCTTCTTTTTAAGGCGCTCGGGCACGTCCGCTGAGGAAAGCTGCTCCGGCTCAATTGAAAAACGCTTACATTTTAAAATAATTTCGTCACATTCCTCCGCAAAACCGCGGTGGGTGCAGACTCGCGCAAAGGTCGAAAGGGAGGCCTTGTTTTCATCGAGGATGCGCCTAAGCAGCATCAGCCGACCCTCTGAAGAGAGGTAGGCCTTGCCGCCGCCGGTTTCCGCAAGCACGCGGTACGCAAGCCGAGTAAACGAGCAGGCGGTGGTGTGCATCATGCCGCCCGCGCCGCCGATCGATGCGCCGATCGCCTCGCTCAAAGCCCGCTCGGTCTCAAAAGCCGCGCGATCCGGCACGATCAGAAAAGAGCGCTCGCCGCGCCTTTCCCGCTCGATTATTGCACCGAATACGGCGCGGGTCTTGCCGCTGCCGCTTCTGCCGAGGATGAATTTTACGTTAGCGGACATAGCCTGCCTCCTTATTTTGATCCCTTACTGAAATTGCACTTATCACAAAGAACCTGCAGATTGCTTGGAACGGTTTTTCCTCCCTTACTTATCGGAACGATATGGTCAATATGCAGTCCGACTTCATCAGGCATATATTTCCCGCAAATTTGGCAGGTATAATTATCACGCAGCTTAATTCTTCTCCGCAGTTCAGGTGTCATAAGTCGTCTTTGATCCCTCTGATTATATTGATTTAAGGGCATCGAATAATCAATGCGACGCAGCTTTTCTCTTCGATTCTCTAAATCCGAAATGCTTAACGCAAGCATACTGTCAACATTATCAACATGATATGGCATCTTATTATATGCTATCTGATAATACCGAGTTTGTTTGCGAACGAAAATAAAAAGAAAGGCAAGATGTTCTGGTGATTGCGAAAGAAGCGTTGCAGCAAGGTACTTTTCTCTCAATCTATTTCGAAAGAACCTCTGTCCTTTTAAAACATTTTCTATTTCGTTATTCCATTGCGATACTACAACGGCATAAAGACTTCGATAATCTTCGTGGCGATGCTCGATTATCCAATAATCTATATAGTCCTCGAGCAAAACGTTCCTTTTATTGCTGATATCAATAATACATTCAACTTGAGGGAGCTCAAACCCTTGCGTGCTTCTCCTATAATCCGATATAAGCAAAATAAGAAGATAAAAGGCAACGCTCAAAATGGCAAATATTATAAACCCTAACAGAATCCTGTTCGTTTCCCCTAAATCAGTATAAAACAATGAGTTTCCATATAGCATATTAACCAACATCCTTTCTCGTTTTCCCTATGAGCATCTGCGTTTATGCTGATTTTAAGGCCATCGTGCTCCAATATTGTTTCATGCATAGCTTAAAATAGATTTGAGCTGAACAACGCTTTAGAACGCCTTATTCTACAGCGGGTTCTTCCCCGCCGTTCCCGCCTTCCGCGGATACTTCGCGGGCGTGGGCGCGGTCTTTTCGGCGACAACGATATTCCTTTCGCCCCATGCTGGCTCGAATCTCAGTATTTTTGCTTTGGCGTTCAGTATTTTCAGCGCGTTTTCGGCGTTTTCAAGCTCCTCCGCCGCGCCGGGGCCCTTATACATCAGCGAACTGCCGCCGACCTTTACAAAAGGCAGCGTCCATTCCGCCACTACGCGAAGCTCCGCAACGGCGCGAGAGAGCGCAAAATCGAAGCGTTCGCGGAAGTTTTTATCCCTGCCGCCGTCCTCGGCGCGTGCGTGAACGGTGACCGCTCCAAGCGAGAGCGCGGCGTTCACCTCGTCCAAAAAAGCTATGCGTTTGTTTAGAGAATCGAGCAGGGTCAGCTTGATATCCGGGCGCATTATCTTCAGCGGAACGCCCGGAAGCCCCGCGCCGGTGCCGACGTCGATAACGCTTGCGCCCTCCGCGATCGCCTCCATCGGCAGAATGCTGTCCGCAAAATGGCGCAGCACCACTCCCTCGGGGTCGGTAACGGCGGTCAAATTCATAACGTTATTGCGTTCGATAAGCATTTCATAATAGGTAATGAGCTGCTCCGTCTGCATTTTATTCGCCTGCGGGATGTGCCGAGCTATCAGCTCGCGCACCAAACCGCAATCGGGTATTACCTGCTGTTTCACGCCTGCTCTCCCCCGCTTTCACTCGAATTTTCATTATTCTTTCCCAAACCGAGCGCCTTGAGCCTTATCAAAAGCACCGCGATATCAGAGGGCGAAACGCCCGAGATTCGGCTCGCTTGACCGAGGCTGCGCGGGCGCTGTGCAGAAAGCTTCTGCCGCGCCTCAAGCCTAAGCCCGCCGATCGCGCTGTAATCCAAATCGCTTGGCAGCAGAATATTTTCCTGGCTTTCAAAACGCC
>CADBGC010000025.1 GCA_902794055.1 uncultured Eubacteriales bacterium
CAATTTTGAGGATTTCCAGGCGAGAAGGGCTCAGATTCGTTTCCGCCGTGATGCAAAATCAAAGCCCGAGCTCGTGCATACTCTGAACGGCAGCGGCGTTGCGATCGGCAGGACCGTTGCGGCGATACTTGAAAACTATCAGCAGGCGGACGGCAGCGTGAAGGTCCCCGAAGCGCTCGTGCCGTATATGCGCTGCGAAGTAATTAAATAAAGCGAGGCTTTGCCTCCGCACGAGGCAAAGCATTCAGTGAATAGTGAATGATGAATAGTGAATAGTTGAGGTAGAAATTCCAGAGGAATTTCAATTGATTATTTGCTTTTCACGGTGATGAGCTTGAAGTCTCCCGCTTTGGGATGCGGAGTTCAACAACAAACAAGAGGAAATTTGGAGGAAAACGGCATGAAGAGGATAGTTATGATCTCTACCGGCGGCACGATCGCCTGTGTTCCCACCGAAAGCGGACTGAAGCCGGAGCTTTCGGCAAAGGAGCTTCTGAACCTTGTGGAGGGCAATTTTGAGGACATCGAATGTGTGGATCTTTTCAGCATGGACTCTTCAAATATCCAGCCCGAGGAATGGATAACCATTGCGGAGGCGGTGAAGGACAGAATGCCGACCTGCGACGGCATCGTGATAACCCACGGCACGGACACCATGGCGTATACGGCAAGCATGCTCAGCTTCATGCTCGCGGGCATTCCCATACCCGTGGTGCTGACGGGCTCACAGAACCCCGCGGTGTATCCGAATTCGGACGGCAGGCGCAACCTTGAAAGCGCGATAATCGCGGCAAGGGGGCTGCCGGGCGGCGTTTTCGTTTGCTTCGGAAACGCCCTTATGCTCGGCTGCCGCGCCGTTAAAACGAGAACCACCTCGCTGAACGCCTTTGAGTCCATAAATTACCCTGCGATCGGAACTGTCTCAAACGGCAAGCTGCTCTCGCTCTATTCGCCCACCCTTCCCGAAAGCTTCGCCTTCTCCACCGATATCGATCCGAGGGTCGCGCTCATTAAGCTTGTTCCCGGCATGAGCACAAAGCTGATTGAATGCTGTATCGACTGCGATATAAAGGGCGTTGTGGTGGAAGCGTTCGGCCTTGGCGGCATGCACAGCATCAGAAGAAACCATCTTGAGGCCATCAAGCACCTTATGGATCACGGGCTGCCGGTGATACTGACTTCACAATGCCTCTATGAGCAGTCCACGCCCGATATCTATGAGGTCAGCCGTCCGCTTCGCGAGATCGGCATAATCTCCGCAGGGGATATGACCACCGAAGCCTCGATAACCAAGCTCATGTGGGTACTCGGCAGAACGAACGACATGGAAAAGATTCGCGCGCTTATGCAGACGAACCTCGTGGGCGAGCTTACGGCGGTAAACTGAAAGCGGTTTTTCGGAACCGAGCAACCGCAGCGCAGGATCATCCGTTATATGGATGAAGGGGAACGAAGCTCCCCGAAAAACCGATAATATGCAATGATTCCATACGAGGAGGAATAGAAAAATGAAAATGAATAAAGGCATGGTCAAAAAACTTGGCATGATCTCTCTGGCGGCGCTCTTTGCGGCATCGCTTGCGGCCTGCAAGCCGCAGGATCAGGGCGGCAGCACCACGCCCACCCCCGCGCCCCTTGCTCCCATCAACGGAGGCAACGAAATGAAGGTCACGCCCGATCCGAACGCCACTCCCGTGCCCGTTCACGATCTGTACGGCTACAGCTACCGGTTCATTCGCATCCCCTACAGCGAGACTGTGAACAGCGTGCCGCCGATCGTTATAACCAACGCCGAAAAGCTGCGCGAGGTCATAACGGAGTATCGCTCCTCGACCGCGGCGAGCAGAGCTTCGGTGGACGACGACTTAAAGCAGTACGACGAGGCGTTCTTCAAGAGCAATTATATCCTTGCCTTCAACCTCACCTTCAGCAGCGGTTCGGTGGTTCCGAAGGTAACGGGCGTAACCAATGAAAACGGCGTCGTGACCGTTGTGACCGCGGGCACGATGGAGGGAGACGTCGGCACCGCCGATATGGCGAGCCACATGTGCCTGCTCTCGCTGGATGCGGAGAGATTCCCCGAAAACAGCACCTTCAAGATCACGGGTGCCGGCACCGTTCAGGGTGTGGACACCAAGAGAAACTGAGCCGAGCTCTTTGAAATCGGGCTCAAAGGCCGCGCGAATAAGCGCCGAATGACGAATCAAACCGCGAATAACGGCGGATACGGAGAAATGCTTTCCGTATCCGCTTCTTTCTTCGGTGCGCGGTTGATTTAATCGCAAAAATTTGGTATAATGGCGGCATGGAAAACAGCAGGGAAAAGCTTGAACAGGAGCTTGACGGAGCCGCGGCCGCAGCCGCGGAAAACAGAGGGAACGGCGAAAAAAAAGCCGCGCTCCCTTATTCCGCATTATCTCTTTCAAGAAAAAACTTATTTATGTGGGCGGCGGTATTCTTTGCAATGCTCTCCTTTGCCGCGCGCATCGTCTATTACAGCCCGATCCGCGAGGGCTCCGAGGGTACGGGAGCGTTTCTGTTTCCGTTCCTTTTTATCGTCCTGCCGGGGCTGTGCTACCTTTTCTTCACGATAGACCTTGTTTTCAAGGGCAAAAAAGAGCTGTATAGAACTTCGCGCCCGGTGCTTGCGTTTGCGATCTTTCTTGCTGCGCGCGCACTGTGGCTGTTTGGCGAGGGTAAAAACGGAGCAACAAGCGCCGTTATCGCCGCCGCGCTGACAGCGCTTTATATCCTTTGCGCGATCCTTTATCGCTTTGCCGTCAACACGGGCGGCAGACGAAGGAATATCGCCTTGAGGCGCACTCTTGCGCTCGCCGCGCTTTTTGCTTGCTTAGCGGCGGAGACTCTGCTCGTGCTGCTTCCGATGCTTAAGGAGGCGCTTCCCGCAAGGCTGTACTTCGCCGAGGCTTCGTTGCTTTTGAATGCGATTGCGGCGATCCTCGTGCTGATAGGCGCGAAAAAAATCGAGAGCGAGCATCCGCTCCCCATGGCAGGGGATAGGAAGGACGGGCGAAGGATCCGTTCGCTCGACCCGATGAACAGCGTTGCCGTATACGTTATGAACGAGCGCAACACCGCAAACAATCTCTTTAACGACAGCGTTGAGATATCCAAAACCGAAGCATATATAAGGGAAAAGCGCGAGCAGGGGCTCGATAATTTCGGCTATACGCATCTCTTGCTTGCCGCCTATGCGCGCACCGTATCCCAGCGCCCCGCCGTGAACCGCTTCATCAGCGGACAAAAGGTGTTTTCAAGGGGCGAGCATATAGAGATCGCGATGACGATCAAAAAGGATATGTCGCTTGATGGCTCCGAAACCATCGTGAGCATCACCCTTTCGCCCGAGGATACCGCCGAAACGGTCTATCAAAAATTCAATAAAGAGGTGGAGGCGGTTAAAGCCACCTCGGAGCTCGACAGCGGCTTCGATAAATTCGCGGGGCTTGTGAACTATATCCCCGGAGTGCTTTTGAAGTTCACGGTATGGCTCGTGAAGCTGCTCGATTATTTCGGACTTTTGCCGAATTTCATAACCAAGATAAGCCCCTTCCACGGCTCCATCTTCGTAACGAGCATGGGATCGCTCGGCATCCCGCCCGTCTACCATCATCTCTACGACTTCGGAAACATTCCCGTTTTCCTCGCCTTCGGAATGAAGCGCAGCGAAAATGAACTGCAATCGGACGGCAGCGTTTCAAGGAAGAAATACATCGATTTCACGGTCAACGTGGATGAGCGCATCTGCGACGGATACTACTTCGCCTCGGCATTTAAGCTGTTCAAACGCTGCATCGCGGACCCCTATCGCCTTGACGAGCCGCCCGAGAGCGTTGTGTGGGATATCGAGTAGAGCTTCGGGCATTGATAAAACGAATGGAATAACGTGAGAGCCGCTCGGCGGCAGGGGGAGAAATATGAACGAAAAAAGAAGAAACAACGGAATACAGGGCTCGCTGATCGCCGCTTCGTGCTTTTTGATAATCGCCGCATTCGCGCTTATACTTATCATTCCTTCATCCAGAGAGGATTTCAAAAGGCTTTCGAGCGAGCATCCCTATATCATGGGCTTCATCAAATTCGCTCTGCTCGCCACGGTGGGCGAGATATTCGGGCTTCGCATAAAGAAAAAGCAGTGGATACTGCCACCTCTCGTGGTGCCGCGCATCATAATATGGGGCGTTATCGGCGTTGCGATAACCTTTATGATGAAATTCTTCTCAAACGGCGTTTCCGCGATGATGGAAAAGGGGCTTTTGCCCAACCCGCCCGAGGGTTTTTGGCAGAATCTTCTTCGCGCGTTCTTCACCGCGGCGCTGATGAACCTCTGCTTCGGCCCCGTGTTCATGGCGTTTCATAAATGCACCGATAAATACCTCGAGCTGCGCGCTTCGGGCTTGCAGAAGCCGGGTCTCAGGGGCGTTATAGAGTCCATCGACTGGCACGGCTTCGTATCCTTCACGCTGTTTAAAACCATTCCGCTCTTCTGGATACCCGCGCATACGCTCACCTTCATGCTCCCCGCCGAGTATCAGGTGATAGTGGCGGCGGCGCTTTCCGTTGCGCTCGGAGTGATACTGAGCTTCAGAAAATAAGCCGATGCCGAATCGAAACGATAAAAACGCTTGCAGTCAAACGGAATTAAAAAGATGACAAAGCTTGCTTTGGGGATCCTCGCACATGTGGACGCGGGAAAGACCACGCTGTGCGAGGGTCTGTTGTATTCAACGGGTCAAATACGCTCACGGGGAAGGGTGGATCACGGCGATTCACACCTTGATAACCATGCCCTCGAAAGAAAGCGCGGCATAACCATCTTTTCAAAGCAGGCGGGCATAAAAACCGAGAAGCTCGAGGCGGAGCTTATCGACACGCCCGGGCACGTGGATTTTTCAACGGAAGCCGAGCGCGCCCTCGGCATAATCGATTACGCGGTGCTGATAATAAGCGGAACGGACGGCGTTCAGGCGCATACCGTTACGCTTTGGAAGCTGCTGCGCCGCTTCCGCGTTCCAACCTTCATCTTCGTAAACAAAATGGATATCGCCCATAGCTCGCCTCGGGAGCTTATGCGCGCGCTTGAAGCGGAGCTTTCATCCCGCTGCGTGAATTTCTCATCGGCTGAAAACGAACTGTCCGAAGCCGCCGCGCTTGCGGACGAGGTGCTTTTCGAGCTGTATCAGAGCTCGGGCGGCCTGAGCGAGAGTGAGCTTGCAAAAGCTATCCGCGAGGAGCGCGTGTTTCCTTGCTTTTTCGGCTCGGCGCTGCATCTGACGGGCGTTAAGGAGTTTATAGCGGGGCTTGAGAGCTACACGCTCGCTCCAAGCTTTCAAGATGAATTCGGCGCAAGGGTGTTTAAAATTTCAAGGGATGCGCAGGGGCAGAGGCTCACGCATCTTCGCGTTACGGGCGGCGAGTTGAGCGTTCGCATGAGCCTTGACTACGTGAGCCGAAGCGGCGAAAAAAGGCAGGAGAAGGCGGCGGGGATACGCCTGTATTCGGGCGAAAAATACACCCAGCTCGAGCTTGCGCGGGCGGGGGATACCGTGGCAGTTACGGGTCTCAGCGAAACCTACCCGGGTCTCGGGCTCGGCTTTGAGGCGAAAAAGCCCGGGCATGCCGCCGTGCTGACGCCCGTTCTCAGCTATAGGATACTGCTGAATGCGGGAAGCGACGCGCAGAGCGCGTTTAAAAAGCTTTCGGAGCTCTCGGAGGAGGATCCCGCGCTTTCGATAGAGTGGGATGATAACCTCAAGCAGATCCGTGCGCGGCTGATGGGCGAGGTGCAGATAGAGGTTTTAAAAAGCATAATAAAGGAACGCTTTGATCTGGACGTGCAGATAGACGAAGGGCGCGTTATGTATCGCGAAACGATAGCCGCACCCGTGGAGGGCATCGGGCATTTCGAGCCGCTTCGCCACTATGCCGAGGTGCATCTTCTGCTTACGCCGCTTGAAGCGGGCAGCGGACTTGAATTCGGGTCAAGAGTCAGCCAAAACGACCTCGATATCAACTGGCAAAGGCTTATCTTAACGCATATCGCGGAAAAAACGCATAAAGGAGTTTTGACGGGTTCGCCCATAACCGATATGCGCATAGAACTTGTGGCGGGAAGGGCGCATCTTGCGCACACCGAGGGCGGCGATTTCCGCCAGGCGACCTACCGAGCGATTCGCCAGGGGCTTATGAAGGCGCAGAGCATACTGCTTGAGCCTTATTACGCCTACCGCATCGAGCTTGCGCGCGAGCAGCTCGGAAGGGCGATAGGCGATATCCGCGCGATGGGCGGAAGCTTCAATATTGCCGAGGAGGAGGCGCAGGACGGCTTCTCCGCGATAACGGGCTTCGTTCCCGTTGCCGGAATGCGCGGCTATGCGCGAACGCTCGCGGCGTATACGGCGGGCAGGGGCAGGCTCTCGCTCGAGGTTTCGCATTATGACCGCTGCACCGAAGCTGAGAAGGTGATAGCGGAATACGCATACGAGCCCGAGCGCGATCTTGAAAACACGCCCGATTCCGTTTTTTGCGCCCACGGCGCGGGCTTTACGGTCAACTGGCGCGAGGTGGAAAGCTATATGCACATCGACACGGGGCTTTCGCGCGAGCGCATCTCGGAGGGGAGCGCCGATATCGAGCCGAGGCTCGTTTCGCGCAATCTGAGCGTGGATGAAAAGGAGCTTGAGGCGATAATGCTTCGCGAATTCGGCCCGATCAAGCGCCCCGAGTACGGCAGAGCGCAGAGCAGAACCGATAAAAGCGAGGCTTCACCGCCGCCGCGCCCCGTTCAAAAGGAGTATCTGATAGTTGACGGCTACAATATGCTCTTTGCATGGGAGAGCCTTAGAGAGCTTGCAAAGAGCGAGCTTGCCGCGGCAAGAAAGCGGCTTATGGATATCCTTGCCAACTACTGCGGCTTTAAAAAGAGCGAGGTCGTGCTGGTTTTCGACGGCTACCGTGTCAAGGGCAACGCGGGCGAAAGGTTTGATTACCACGGCTTGAAGGTCGCCTACACGAAGGAGAACGAGACCGCCGATGCGCTCATAGAGCGGCTTATCGCAGAGATAGGGAAGAACTACGCCGTGCGCGTTGCATCGTCGGATGGAATGATCCAGCTTTCGGGCGTTCGCTCGGGCGCGCTTCGCATGACGGCGAGGGAGCTTGAAGCAGAGGTCGAGAGCGTAAACGAGCGGCTGCGCGAGTATATGGAAGGGCTGAAAAAGGGGAATGCCTCGGTAAAGCTCGAGCTTGGAAAAGCATTTGCGGAAAAGGGAAAAAACGGAATGAAGAAGCATGAAATGAAGCTGAACGATCGCCCGTTTGAGATGATAAGAAGCGGACAAAAGACCATCGAGCTGCGGCTGTACGATGAAAAGCGCAGGGAGATAGAGGTTGGGGATATCATTGAGTTCACCCATTCAATGGATGAAAACAGAAAGCTTCGCGCAAGGGTGAAGGCGCTTCATATCTTCAAGGATTTTGCGGAGCTCTACGCCGCGCTTCCGCTCGATAAATGCGGCTATGAGCAGGAAGAGCTTGCCGCCGCTTCGCCCGATGATATGATCGAATACTATCCAAAGGAAAAGCAGGCGAAGTACGGTGCGGTCGGAATCGAGCTTGAAGTATTAGATAAGTTTAAAATATATTGAAAAATAGTGTAAAATAATCGATTTTCCTGTTGTATTGTGCGAAAAAGGATGCTATAATATATACAAGGCATGGAAGTGCCGAACTAATTCCGCAAAGGAGATATGGTATGGCAGGAATTTTGGAAGCTCTCAGAAACCTTTTCTCAAAAAAGGGAAATCAAGCGGAGCAGGCGGTAAACCATGCGGCGAATGCGGTCGAGAACACCGCTGAAGATGTTAAGGACAAGGTTGGGGACGTTGTGGACGGCATCAAGGATAAGCTTCCCGATATCGGCAGCTTCTTTGAGTCCATCCTCGGCAAGCTCCCCATCGACGGCGAACTCGGCGATCAGGTAAACGAGGTCATCGGCTCAGTGCGTTCCTCCGCTCCCGCGGATGCGGATGTTCGCAGCATCGGCGGCAGCATCATCGAGGCGCTCACCGCGAAATTCGGCCTTGAAGGCCTGATCGGCGAGAAGATAAAGGCGGTTATCGAATTTATCAAATCAAAGCTCCCCATCTGAGAAAAAACAGAACAGACAAAAACGAAAAAATGCTTCGGCGGTTCGCTGCCGAAGCATTTTTGATATGGCGCTTATTGCAAAAATCATTCATCCGTGCGGATTCCGTCTATCATATCGGCAAGCATTTTCATTTGATCGGGCTTGAGCCGCTTCACGACCTTTTGCTCATTTCTATAATATGTAACGGTATTTTTCTGCTGCTCGCTGCATGCGCCTGCATCATCGGTTTCGCCGAGCAGGTATTCCACCGTCGTTCCGAGATCGACGGCAAAGGCTTCAAGGTATTCGCGGGGAATGCTCGTTCCGCTTGATCGAACGGATTTAAGATAATAGCGCGGCCTGCCGACGAGGGCGCAAAGATAGGTCAGCGTTTTGCCCTGCGCCTTTGCAAGCTCGGTTATTCTATCCGTATTCAATGAACATTCCTCCACAATATATTGTCACAAAATAGAAGAAACAAGTTGACAATATCACAAATGTGGCATATAATGTCATCACAGCATGACAACACCACATACCCGCAGCTAAATAGCGGCGGGGTAATCGTATATTTGTTTCAGCAATCGCATTATACCATTGCGCTTGTGGTGTTGTCAATGGTTTTTTATTTTGGAGTTTTTCAAATGTTGTTAGCAACATTGGCGCTTATACTATTATTGATACTATTTGTTGGAATGCCAGCTCTGCTTGGATCGCCGCTTGTGATTATTATCTTGGGAATAATCGCTCTGGTTGCACATATAGTATTAGTGTTGAAAATCATTAAGGATGACTATAGATCAAAAGGTGTAAAAACGGTTGGGGTCATTCTTAATATTGTATCCGCAATTATTTGCTTTATTGCTTGGTTGGGCGCTTACATTATGGCAAATGTTCCCGACTATGCACATGAATTTAGTTGCGGAGCGATAGAATCATTTTTGGGCATAATAATGAGTATGGGACCATGTATTATTGCGGATTGCATTGCTGCATTCAATGACGATGAACCGGGCGTTGCTATAGGTTTAGCGATACCGCTGTTTATAATTGGCGGAGTCTCTGCTTATTCAACCTTGATTGAGGCTTTGGCGCTAATCAACTAAGCGGGCAGCCCGTGCTGCCCGCATTTCATTTTGAAATTCCTTCGGAATTTCCACCTCAACTATTCACTTTTCATTATTCACCATTCATTATTCATTAAACCAAAAGCTCACTCCCTCGGCTTATTAAAAGTTATAATGCTCTGCGGGTCAATAGGGCTGCCCTCGTAGTGCAGCTCGAAATGCAGGTGGCTTCTTTCGGCGCATTCGCTTATCGCGGTGTCGCCTACAAAGCCTATGATCTGCCTATCCTTGACCCGATCGCCTGCTTTCACGGGCGGCTCATCCTTGAGGCTTGAATAAACGCTTATAAGCCCGTTCGAGTGGCGAATTACGACCGTTACGCCGAGCATATCGTCCGAATAAACGTTCTCCACCGTACCCGCGAGCACGCTGTAAACCTCGTCGCCCTTCTTTGCGGCGATATCCACGCCCGAATGGGTCATCCATTGCTTGAGCGTTTCGGAATAAATAAGCGAATTCATAGCGAAAACGCGGATAATATGGCCATCCACGGGCGGCTCGAGCCTGCTTAGCTGCGGGTCGGCCGTGAGTTCGGGATGAGGCGTTATATCGGGTATGGGCGCGGGAGAATCCGCAGGAACGGCCGTTTCACGCGGCTTTGTGCTCGGCGCGGGCGTGATGTTTACGGCGTAGGAATACGGGGTGCGTTCGGGTCTCGGCGTTTCAGCATTGCGCACTTCCGCGCTTGGCGAAGGCGAAGCTGTGGGCTTTGGGGTGGGCGTGTTCACGACCTGGGCGAGCCGCTCGTCGTCGCTTCTGCCAACGGGGGTGGGCTTATCCTCGCCGCCGAGAGAGAACAGCACCGCCGCCGCGATGCCGAGCACGGCAAGGCAGGCGAAGGCGGAGAGATACAGCCCGTTCCTTCTGAAAAAAATCGCGGTGCGCAGTCTGAATGTGCGCATCGTCCATTTGCGTTCGGATCTTTTATCCATTTTTTCGTCCTTTCGTTATCGTGCATTTTTCGGGCGCTTGCCCGTTTCGATCGGATTTAGTTTGCCCGAATGAAGCGGCGGTATACGCAAAACGAAAGCAAACTTAAAGCAATTTCAAAAAAACGGCAAAAAAAGAGCCCCCGGAGCGGATCGGGGGCTCTTTCGTTATAGGGTCAAAGGGTACTTGGTTTCACTTGCTCAGCTCAGCTTGCAAAGCCGTGGGAAACGGGCTTTTCGATCACGGGAGCGGATGCCGCGCCGTTTGCGGGAACAAGCTTAAACAGCCTTACGCTGCCGTTGGTGCTCTTGCTGGTGGTGAAATAGGTCTTCGCGGCGTTGACGGTGAGGTAGTAGTAGCCTGCGGAGTCGATCTGGTTGTTCAGATCGCCGTTCTCATACTTCCACGCAACCGCAGTGTTGCTGGGGGTGAGGTACTCGGCGGAATCGAGACCCATGTACTTGCCGTTTGCAACATTTCTGAAGGTCCAGCCCGATGTCGCGTTGCCGCCAACGGTCCAAAGGATATCGTTCGCATTCACGCCTGCGCCGATGGTCAGAGTGCCGCCGCTGATCGTTACGGACTTCGCGGAGAGATAGCGGTTATTGGAGTAAACGGTGTTCCCAACAGCCTTATCGGTGATAACCACAACGTACTTCTCGCCTGCAACGGGAGCGGTAACTTCCACGTAGCTGTCAACAGCGGGAGCCGCGGTGGGCGCGGGGGTAGCTGTCGGAGCGGGCGCGTAGGTGGGTCTCGGAGTTGCGGTGGGAGCGGGAACGGCGGTGGGAGCCGCGCCGTTCTCAACGAGCTTATACATCTTAACGCTGCCGTTGGTGCTCTTGCCGGTGGTGAAGTAGGTGTTGGCGTTGCTGAGGGTCAGGTAGTAATAGCCCGCAGAGTCGATCTGATTGTTCAGATCGCCGTTCTCATACTTCCACGCAACAGCGGAGCTGCCGGGGTAGAGATACTCGGAGGCATCAAGACTCATGTACATGCTGTTGCCAACGTTTCTGAAGGTCCAGCCCGAAGTTGCGTTGCCGCCGACGTTCCAAAGAATATCGTTTGCATTCACGCTCGAGGGGATGGTCAGAGTGCCGTTTGAGTTCACGGTAACGGCCTTCGCGGTGAGATAATGGTTGTTTGAATAGATGGTGTTTCCGACTGCATAGCCGTTGATAACCACAACAACCTTATCGCCGTATGCGGGGGAGGTTACCTCAACGTAGGAGGTGCCGCCGGGAACCGCAGTGGGAGATACGGTGGGAGTGGGGGTGTTGGTCGGCCTTGGAGTCGTAGTGGGGGTAATGGTGGGAACGGGGGAGTTGGTCGGCCTCGGAGTCGTCGTGGGGGTAATGGTGGGAACCGCGGTGGGAGCCACACCATTCTCAACGAGCCTGTAAAGCTTCACGGTACCGCTGGTGTTCTTGCTGGTGGTGAAGTAGGTCTTCGCGGAGTTGACGGAGAGGTAGTAGTAGCCCTCGGAGTCGATCTGGTTGTTCAGATCGCCGTTCTCATACTTCCACGCAACGGAGGTGGTGGTGGGAGCAAGGAATTCGGTGGAGTCAAGACCCATGTACCTGCTGTTTGCAACGTTCCTGAAGGTCCAGCCCGCATTCGCGCTGCCGCCGGCGGTCCAAAGGATGTCGTTTGCGGAAACGGAGGAGGGGATGGTCAGAGTGCCGTCGCTGTTCACGGTAACGGTCTTGGCGGTCAGATAGTGGTTGTTGGAATAAACGGTGTTGCCGACTGCGCGGTCGCCGATGACCACAACGTACTTCTCGCCCGCAACGGGTGCGCTTACCTCAACATAGTAGGTGCCGGAGGGAACCGCGGTGGGAGCGGGAGTGTTGGTAGGTCTCGGAGTTGCGGTGGGGACCGGAGTGGGGGTGTTGGTCGGCCTCGGAGTTGCGGTGATGCCGGGGGTGGTGGGAACAGCAGTGGGCCTGGGAGTTGCGGTGGGAACCACGGAGCCGCTTCCGGAGTAGGAAACGTTGTCGATCCTGACGCAGTCCGAACCCCTGTCCATGGAGCCGTCCTTGGTCATCAGCCACTCAAACTTATACCTGCCGTTGGAGGGCGCGGTGAAGGTGTGGCTGCTCCAAACCTCGTTGATGGTGCCGGAGAGATGGAGCTTGTTTACGCCGTTTACGTTGAAATCGAACCAGTCATAGTTGGATTCGCAGCTGTACCAGTAGTCGAAGCTGAGCTGCTCGCCCGCCGTCATGTTGATGGTGGTGCTGAGGATGGAGGTGCTGTCGTCCACGCCGATATTGCCGGACTGAGCGTAGCTCCTGCCATCGCCGTTCTGAACGGTGTAGGGATAGTCGCCTGCGGAAACGAAGGCGAGATTGCCGCCCGCAACGTTCAGAGCCGCCTTGAGCTGCTGATCCTCCTGAACGGTAACGTTCACGTTTGCGGTGCCGAATACTCGGCCGTTTACCATAACGGTGCAGGTGATGACCGCCTCGCCGAAATCAACGCCGGTTACGCGGGTAAACGCCTTGTTGCCGTCCACGGTCGCAACGGAGGTGTTGGAGGAGCTCCAAACCAGATCGTAGTTGTTTGCGTTTGCGGGAACGGTCTCAAAGTTAATAAATGCGGTCTCATCGAGCATGAGCTGCATCGCGTTGCGGTCGAGCTGGAAGCTCGTGACGTTTACGTTCTGAGTGCTCGGCATGAGCTGCCAGGTGCAGTTTACCTGCTGCTCCGAGTCCGGATTGGCGGGGAACGCATCGCGGGAGCTCATAACGATGGGCCATGCGGCGGGGTTGGAAGTGTCGTGAAGACCGATGCTGTTCTTCATAACGCGGATAGCGTCGGCAACGGTGGCGCCGTTCTTCATCTCGCTCCAGAATACCTCTTCATAGCGATAGTCGCCCCTGAAGGTAACGCTCTGGGAATAACCGTAAACGCCGGAAGCGCCTGCGGCGAGCAGCGCCCTACCGGTGGTGCCCTTACCCTCGCGCTTCATGCCTTCGCAGATAGCCATCCAGAAGAAGGTGTCGGAAAGCCTTCCGTTGATATGGTTCTGAATGTAGCGGCCGTCGATGTATGCCGCATCGCCTGCGTTGATCGCCCAACCGTTGTTGTAATCCTCGGTGGTGATACCGGAATTGGTGGTGAGGCAGAGGTAGGAGGACGTGCCGCGCTGAACGCCGTGGCTGTCGTAGATAACAACGCCCTTGTTGGTAACGTTTGCGGCGATGTTGGGGCCGGTCGCATTCGCGGTCTGGATCAGCGTGTAGGTGCCGCCGGTGGTGTTCGCGATGGACTGAGCCTCGGTCTTGTACTGATCGGAGAAGGAGCTGTCAATGCCGTAGTAGGGGGCAACGAGCAGCACGTTCGGGGAGGAGTGGGTGTTCACGGTCTTTGAGGAAACGGGCTCGGTAACGATCTTGCCGTTTGCATCGTAAACCATGATGCCTTCGCTCTCGTCGATCGGCATGGCGCCATCGGATTTGAGCTCATTGCGCAGACGGTAGTTGTACGCGCAATACATGCCGTCCACGGTGAAATAGAAGCCGGGGTCGTTGTCGCCGCCGAGGGAGATGCTGTCCTTATCGACGTAGCGGGTGTTGAGCGCGGCCTGAAGAACCGTGGTGATTACCAGAGAGCGGTCAAGACCCGTCTCAAGGGCTTTTGCTTCGGCAGCGTTGATAACTGCCCACGTTTTGCTGAGCTTGCTCATCTGCCGTGCTTCGTAGGTGACCGTGCGGGCACCCTCGGCGAGGGAAGCCATGGGGATCACGGAGATGGCCATGATAAAGACGAGAGCCAGCGCGAGGATTTTACGGGTTTTCATTTTTACCTCCATTTGGATTTGTTTATACATAACACGGCGGCCGGAAACCCATATTCCGCTCGGGCCTCCGCCCGCCGCACCATATATCGAACAAAGAAAACACTAACATATTGATTATTGTTTGTCAATAGATAGCTCTATATTATTTATTTATACGATAAAATATATATGGCAAAGCGGCCGTGAGATTTAAGAACAACGGGGCAAAGCGATGCGAAAAACGGAAGAAAATGATGAAAAAACGAAAGAAAAAAGTATTACGAATACCTTCGGGAAATGATAGCCGCACTGCGATTTTATATCGATGCAATGCGGCGCTCATGCGGCGAAAGAAAAAGCGGGAAAACGGAAGGAGAAAGGAACCGTTTTTCCCGCTGTTGTGCTAAAGCACCTTTATTTCCAGCTTACGCCTGAAGAATCGGAGAATTGAGGGAGAGCACCTTGGTCTTTTCAAGATGGGTGCGAAGGATCGCCGCCGCAAACTCGGTGTCGCCGCTCTTGCATGCATCGAGAAGCTTATAGTGCTCCCCGCGGGACTGGCTGCTTACCTCGGCAGCGGAGTAGTAGGGGCGGATATAGCGATCCACGTTTGCATGGAGCTGCTCGATGAGCTGAAGCAGGAACGTGTTGCCGGTGGCTTCATAGAGCGCGAAGTGGAACTGGAGGTTCAGATCCTCGAGCTTGTTTGCATCGGTTTCTATCTCGCACTGGGAGAGGATCTCGGAAGCCTTTTCGAGGCATTCTTCGGTCATAAGGGGGATGGCCGCACGGATGGCGCCCATCTCGAGGATGATGCGGGTGTCCATAGCGTTCTCAAGCTCCTCACGGGTGAGCTTGGTAACAACGGCGCCGCGGTTGGGGTAGATGCGAACGAGGCCCTGAGCATCGAGCTGACGGAAGGCTTCGCGAACGGGGATGTGGCTCACGCTGAGCTGTGCCGAAATCTCGTCCTGACGAAGGGGCATACCGCCGGGAAGAACCCCGCGGATGATAGCGGTGCGAAGTACCTGGAATACCCAATCACGAGCCGCCATTGATCGCTGCTGCATTTCCTCTGCAATGTCTTTAAGCTGCATAGTTTATCTCTCACTTTCATTTAGCTATAGTGCTGTGCCAACATTATAAACATATTCTATATATTTGTCAACACTTTGAAATGAAAAAAACGCAATTTTGATTGCTATTATGATAAAAAAAGCAAAAAAATGTGTATTTGAGCCCCCAATATCGGAAAATTGGGGCGTTTTTTGCTTCGAAAAGGAGAGGGGAGGTCGCCCTCCCCGATGTTAATCCGCTATGGTGATCTCGATTCTGCCGCTTGTGGTTTCAAGCTCGCAGATGCCGCCGCTGCCGTCCGAAGGAACGCTGATCTTGCCCGAAACGGTCTCCGCTTTAAACACCTTCGGCGAGAGCAAACTGCCCTTTATGCTGCCGCTTACCGTTTCGGCGCGGATACTGCCGCCGTCGCAGCGATCGAAGGTTATGCCGCCGCTCATGGTCTCAACTTCCATCTCACCGCTTGTGACAACGCTCGTTAGCGTTATGCCGCCGCTGATGCACTCGGCTCTAACGCTGCCGCAGGAGATATGCGAAAGGCGGATGCCGCCGCTGGTACAGTCCGCCTTCAAAAGCTCGCACTCAAAGCCGCTTGCCTCGATGCCGCCCGAGGTGGATTCAAACGAAGCAGAGGAGCGCACGGCGGCATTAAACCTTATGCCGCCGCTGACGGTCTTGAGAGCCGCGTTCATGAACGAAAGCCCATCCTTCGCCTCCACACCGCCGCTGACGTTGATGATGCTAAGATCGCGGTATTCGCTTTCGGGCAGGTAAACGTTCAGCTTATAGGGCTTGAAGGCCGTAAAATTGAAGCCTATGAAGCCGAAATTCCATTTGGATCTGAGCTTTTGCTCGATGCGAAGCGCACCGTTCCTGACCTCGGCGGTAAGAGTGCAGTTTTCGCTCTCATCCGCTTCGATACGGCAAACGCCGTCCTCCGAGGGCAGCAGCACGACCTTGCTGCGCACGCAGTCGATAACGATATCCGAAAAAGCATCGTTTATAACGAGTTCCCTTTCGGTGGTCTCCTCATCCTTAAATAAGCTCGAGCCGCCCGTAAAATACCCGATAAGGCCGAGAACAAGGCCGATGCCGATAAGGCAAACGGCGGTGATAAGCGCTATCTTAATACCTTTGTTCATACATTTTTTCCTTTCCAACAAAGCGAGTTTTGATGAACAGCACGAATGCCTTTACAAGCCTGAATATCCACTTGGAGAAGGCGATGGCCGCTATGCAGCAAAGCACGGTCAGTCCCGCGAAAACCAGTGCGGTCCCGATCATCGCCGCAGCACGTGCAAAGCCGCCCGAGATAAGCGACGATACGCCGCCCGCAAGGCAACCGACCGAAGTTGCCGCGAAGGACACAACGATGGAAAACGCCGCGAATATAAGCGAAAACAGGGCAACGAACACGGCGAAGATAACGGAGAGCAGCGCGATTAGAAGCGGAAACCAAAGCGGTGCGCCGAGCACTATCAGCGCTATATGCCAACCCTTCAGGCCGCTCTTTTTCTCAAGCTTCGCGCCGATGAGCCTTGTTATCGGCGTTTCGGCGATTATTGAGGAAACCGCGCTGTCGATGCCGCCGAGGTCCGAAACCGCTTCCTCCTCGCTCATGCCGTCCTCCACGCGGTCGTCTATCATCTCCGCGTAGTATTCGAGCCTTCGCTCGATATCCTCGCTCGGAAGCCCGCTTAGACGGGAGGCGAGCGCGTTTAGAAATTCTTTCTTATTCATCGTTTCTCCCCGTTATTTGCAAATACTGAGATTGATGCTGCCGCTGACGGTCGTTGCGGTGCATTCGCCGTTCGGGTTCGGGTTGTCCTTGGGAAGGCGGATGCTGCCGCTCAGACTATTGGCGGTGAAGCGCTTGCCGCTCATCAGGCTCCCCTTGATATCGCCGCTGATCGCTGAGAGCACAACGCTCGCGCCGTCGCAGCCTTCAAGGCGAACGTCGCCGCTCGTTGATTCGATCTCAAGAGAGCTTGCGCAAACGATGTTCTTGAGCTTCGCATCGCCGCTGATGCTCTTGAAGCGGCCGTTTTCGCAGGAAATGTCGCTTGCCTCGATATCGCCGCTCGTGCTGCCCGCTTCTGCGTTCCCCGTGCAGACGAAGCCGCGCAGCTTAACGTCGCCGCTGGTCGAATGCACCTTCAGCTCATAAAGCTCGCCCGCACCCTTGGACTGAACGTCGCCGCTCGTGCTCGAAAGCTCCAGCTCGCCGCGAACGGGCGCAAAGAAGTCGATATCGCCGCTCATGGTCTTGGCGCGCGCATTGTTGAATGCAAAGCCGCCCGCGATCTCGATATCGCCGCTCATGGATTCGATATCGAGCGTATCAAATGCTGCTTCGGGCAGATAGATGTCGACCTTGAGGCTCTTGGAGAATGACTTTATACGCTCGAACCAGCGCCGTTCATCCACCTCTTCAATATTCAGCACGCCGTTTTCGGTGAAAACGCGGTGGTAAACGCGCTCGTGATCCACGCAGTCCACGCGGCTCTCGCCGTCCTCGGAGCGGAAAATGCGAACGTCGCTCTCGCGAACGCGAACGCGGATGGAGGAAAACTCGCAGTCAACTTGCGCGGAGTATTCGGCTCTTTCGCCGCCCGTGGGACTTTCGCCGCGAAGCGGGGATTTGGGCGCTTCCTGCATGATCCTATCCGCAATTTCATCGATATCGCCGAGGGAGGCAACCGCCTCAGTCTCGCTCATGCCGTTTTCCATAGCATCGTCGATCATCTCGGAGAAATAGTCGAGCGAGCGAATGCGATCCACAATATTTATTCCGCGAAGCCTTGCTTCGAGCTGCTCCAAAAATTCGATCTTAGTCATTTGAATTATCCTCCCTTGTAACGAAATCGTAGATTGCCTTCATTTCCTGCCATTCCCGCTTGAAAAGCTCCAGTCTTTCGAGCCCAACGGGCGTGATGCTGTAATATTTTCGAAGCCTGCCGTTGTGCTCGGCGCTTCGGACGGTCAGAAGCTTTGCCGCCTCAAGGCGCTTGAGTATCGGATAGAGCGTCGATTCGGAGATCTCCTGATACGGCTTTATATCCTTTATTATTTTGTAGCCGTAGGAGGGCTCATCCTTGATCGCCGCAAGCACGCAAACTTCGAGCAGTCCGCGCTTTAACTGAATATCCATGCAATACCCCCTTTCGCACAATACTATATCACGCATAGTATAATGTGTCAAGAGGTATTTTGGATATTATTTCCAAAAAGGAGAGGGGGAGAAATGATGCTGCCTGCGGCAATGATGCGCGCCGCGCGCATGATGATCGCCTGCGGCGAATGATGCGTGCCTTGCGGCACATTGAGGTGGGAATTCCTGCGGAATTCCTGAAGATTTAGCCTTCTCCTTGAGGAGAAGGTGGCTGAGGCGGAGCGAAAGAGCCCCCACGGCGAGCGGTGGCGGGCGCAGCTGAAAACCGCAGGTTTTCAATTTAGCTGTTTTGCAGAGCAAAACTATTTAGCTATCCCGCAGGGATAATTTACCTGCGAGCGAAGCGAGCAATTTAGCTAAATTCGCCTAACGGCGAGCGAAATTTGCCTTCGGCAAGCTAAATTGCGCTTACAGCACAGCTAAATTCGGCTTGCGCCGAGCTAAAAAGCCCCCACGGCGAGCAGCGGATGAGATAAAAAAAGAAACGCCGCTCGCGGCGTTTCAACCATAACTATTCACTATTCATCATTCACTATTCACTATGCAATAGCCGCTCGAAGCAAAAGAGAGAAAAACACGGAGCCGGTCGAAGTGTTTTTCTCAGGAGCCCCCATGGCGAATGGAAAATGCGGAGCAAGCCGCAGCATTTTCCGAAAAAGAGAGAAAAAAGCGAAGTAAACCGAAGCTTTTTTCTTAGGACGCCCTCCGCAGGAGCTATTGCATGGCGGTTATCTCGTCGTAAAGCGAGCGCATTATCCGCTTTTCAAGCCGCGAGATATAGCTCTGCGATATCCCGAGCATATCCGCCACCTGCTTCTGCGTGTACTCGCTCTCCCCGTTCAGCCCGAAGCGCAGCTCCACTATCCGCTTCTCACGCGCCGAAAGCTTCTTGAGCGCGGCGTGCAAAAGCTCGCGGTCCACGCTCTCTTCAAGCCCCTTCTCCACCTCGCTGCCGTCCGTGCCGAGCACGTCCGAAAGCAGAAGCTCGTTGCCATCCCAGTCCACGTTCAAAGGTTCGTCAAGACTCACCTCGAGCTTCTGCCGCCCCGTTTTGCGAAGATACATCAGGATTTCGTTCTCGATGCAGCGGCTTGCGTAGGTCGCAAGCTTGATATTCCTATCTGCGCGGAAGGTGTTCACCGCCTTTATAAGCCCGATAGTGCCGATGGAGATCAGATCCTCTATCGAAACGCCCGTATTGTCAAACTTTTTGGCGATGTAGACCACAAGGCGCAGATTATGCTCGATCAGCTTCTTCCGCGCCGCCTCGTCGCCGTTTTCCGCGCGCAGCGAAAAATCAAGCTCCTCCTCCTTTGAAAGCGGCGGGGGAAGGGACTCGCTGCCGCCCATGTAGTTCACCTCGGACTCAGCGCCGAAGCGTTTATACAGCCTTGCTATCAATTTGCGAAGCAGTTTCAGCATATTTTTCTTTCCTTTCTGTAAATTTCAAACCTCCGTTGCCGCCGTGAACGAGCGAAAGCGGCACAAGCGCGGTTTTCGCCTCCGAAAAGGCGATCAGCGCATTCACCGCAGCGCCGTTGATAAAAACGTGCAGGGGTTTTAGCGCATATAGCATGCACCCACCGCCCGCTGTTCGCGCAGGTATCGGGATATTCGCCCGCTTCGCCGCCGCTTGATACTTTTTGGAGCAAAGCACGATCACGGGCAGCGCGGAAACGGGCTCAAGAAGCAGATTTCCGCTGTCGATAAGCGCGGCGCACTCGATTTTTTCGCCCGTTTTCAAAAGAATACTCAGGCGCACGGTTTGGCTGTTTCCTATCCGGCGGGAGAGTATCCTTCTGATAAGGTTCGGAAGAAACGCCGCTAAAGCGCCGCCAAGAAGCGCGGTGCGCAGTGAAAGGCCGGAGTACACCGCGCCGAAGCGCATCTCCCCGCCGAAAAGCAGCGCGGTAAGCATCACCGCGCCGCCGACCGCCGCCGCCGAAACGAACGCGGCAAGAAACGCGAGAATTCGCCGTTTTGCCCCGCGCACGGGCAGAGCGAGGGACATAAATGCACTCAGCGCAAGCTTGGCGATGGGGGAGAGAAGCAGCTTTACCCCGCCCGCGCCGAGCGCGGCGACGACTGCTCCAAACAGGGCGAACAGGGTGGTACGGATCATACCCGCCCGAGCGGAGAGCATCGCCGAAGCAAGGCGCAGGATAATAAGGTTCATAAGGAGATTATCGAGTAAAAACAGCTCAATATACATCCTTCTTCGCTCCTTCGGCAGTTTTGCACCACCAAGGGTGCGCCGAACTCCCCATGCGGATATGTTAGCATAAAAGGCCGTGGATAATGGTCGAACGAGGGGGGAGAAATTTGGCGGGAAATGGGGAAATTTGAGTGAATGATGAATATTGAACAGTGAATGGCGGAAGCAGAAATTCTGAAGGAATTATAAACAGCGTGGAGCGCCGAAGGTGTTTTGGGGCGGAGCGTTTATTATTTTCGCTTTTCCACAATAAATATTTGCAGGCATTTGAAAACTTCCTCCCGATTTGATATAATAAAATCGAATAAATATGTAAGCGAAAAAATTTGGAGAATTATTGCGATATGAAACTTTTGATAACAAACGACGACGGCTATTTCGCGCCGGGCATAGCCGCTCTTTGCCGCGCTCTTCAAGCGGAGCACGAGCTTCTTATCTGCGCACCGAAATTCAATCAAAGCTGCGTCAGCCACGGCTTGACGCTGAAAAAACCTTTGGCTGTTGAAAAAATCGAGATAGACGGCGTGACTGCTTCGGAGGCGGTCTGCGTGGACGGCACTCCCGCGGACTGCACGCGCTTCGTGCTTTCGCATCTCAAATGGAAGCCCGATGCGGTGGTTTCGGGCATAAATCAGGCGGGAAACATCGGAACGGACGTGCTTTATTCGGGCACGGTCAGCGCGGCCGCGGAAGCCGCAATGCTCGGCTTCCGCTCGATCGCCGTTTCGAGGGATACGCTTTCCACCGAGTTTTTCAACGATGCGGCGGCGCATTTCGCCGAGAATTTCGAGCTGTTTTTAGGCTGCACCACGGCGGAAAAGCGGCTGTTGAATGTCAATTATCCGTTCCTGCCGAGGGAGAAGTACAGCGGCATTCGCGCTGCGTATCTCGCCGAGCAGTTCTATGCGGATGAATACGAAAAGGTGGAGCTGGAGGACGGCCGCATAGGCTACCGCACGCCGTCGGAGAAGATAACCGAATGCCCCGAGTGCGACACCTCGGATGAGAAATACATTCGCGACGGGTTTGTGACCGTTACGCCGCTTAAATACGACATAACGGACTATGAGCACCTTGCGAAGATAGCGCATATCGCGGAAAAGAATTATTGAAATCCGATTCAAATCCCTTTCGGGATTTGTGCAGGTTTCCACCTCATCCGTCTTCGCGGAGCGTTGCTCCGCCTCAGCCACCTTCTCCTCAAGGAGAAGGCTTGGCAAACATGAAATAAGGGAGAATTATGGTAAGAATCGGCATTATCGGCGCGGGCGCTGCGGGCCTTATCGCGGGCGCTGCGGCGGCTGAAAGCGGCGCGAAGGTCGAGATAATCGACCGCAACGAGCGGGCAGGGCGCAAGCTCTATCTCACCGGCAAGGGGCGCTGCAATATCACGAACGCCGCAGACCGCGACGAATTTTTGAAGAATATACCGCGAAACGGGCGCTTTTTGTACAGCGCCTTCGATGCGTTCTTTTCGGATGATATCCTCGATATCCTGAAAAGCGAAGGCGTTCCCGCAAAGCTCGAGCGCGGCGGAAGGTATTTCCCCGAGAGCGATAAATCGAGCGACGTGATAAGGGCGCTTGTCAGCCACGCATCAAAATGCGGCGCAAGGCTTCTGCTCGGCACCTATGTTCAAAATATTGACTATATAGAGGGCGAAAACGGCGAGGAAGGCAGATTCCTTCTGACCATGGCTGGTATGCACGGCGGAAAGCGCGAGTACGACCGACTGATTATCGCCGCAGGCGGGCTTTCGTATTCCTCCACCGGCTCAACGGGCGACGGCTATGCCTTTGCGCAGAAGCTCGGACATTCGATAGTTGAGCCGAAGCCTTCGCTGATACCGTTTGAAACGGAGGAAGCCTGGGCGGCGGAGCTGATGGGACTATCGCTTAAAAACGTTACCCTTCGTGCGTACAAGCCCGAGAAAAACACCGAGAATTCGGGCAAAAAGGTGAAGAAGCAAAAGCCGGTTTACGAGGAGCTTGGGGAGATGCTGTTTACGCATTTCGGCGTGAGCGGGCCGCTCGTTTTGAGCGCATCGAGCTATCTTGCCGATGCGCCCGAGGGGGCAAGGCTGGAGATAGACCTAAAGCCGGGGCTGACGAGCGAGCAGCTCGATGCAAGGCTTTTGCGCGACTTTGAAAAGTATAAGCATAAGCAGGTCAATAACGCGATGGTGGAGCTGCTGCCATCGCGCCTTATCGACACGGTTTTGATGCTCGCAAAGGTCGATCCCACGCGCACGATAGACGAGCTTACGCGCGAGGAGCGCAATTCGATAGCGCAAACGCTCAAGTGCATGGTTTTAACGGTCAAGCGCGCACGCCCGATCGAGGAGGCAATAATCACGCGCGGCGGCGTTTCGATAAAGGAGATAGACCCGCGCACGATGGAGTCCAAGCTCATGCCGAAGCTTTACTTCGCGGGCGAGGTAATCGATGCGGATGCCTGCACGGGAGGATTCAATCTTCAGATAGCGTGGTCAACGGGACACGTGGCGGGCCGCTCGGCCGCGGAGGCGTTTTAGCTCGCCGATAGGCGTATTTAGCTGCGCTGAAAGCGCAATTTAGCTTGCCGACAGGCAAATTTCGCTCGCCGTTAGGCGAATTTAGCTAAATTGTTCGCTCCGCTCACAGCTAAATTATCCCTGCGGGATAGTTAAATAGTTTTGCTTTGCAAAACAGCTAAATTGAAAACCTGCGGTTTTCAGCTGCGCTCGGCCGCCGGCGTTAGTGAATATTGAATAGTGAAAAGTGAATAGTTTAGGATGAAATTCCTGCGGAATTTCTTAGGAATAATTTAAAAAACTCGATAAAGTTTCTTGCAGTAGGAGGCAAAAATGAACGAACACGACTGCACCGCATGCGCGGTCAAGAATGAAACCAACGAAAACAAGGTCTTTGCCGTTGCGATAGACGGCCCTGCGAGCGCGGGCAAGAGCACCGTTGCAAAGGAGCTTGCCTCGCTCTTCGGGTTGATCCACGTGGACACCGGCGCGATGTTCCGTGCGATCGGTCTCAAGGCGCTGAGGCTCGGCATAGACCCCACCGACGAGACGGCGATCGAGCCGATGCTTCAGGATACCGTGGTAACTATAGAGCACGTGGACTCGGCACAGCATATCTTTCTGGATGGCGAGGACGTGAACGGCCTTATCCGCACCGAGGAGGTTTCGCAGGCGGCGTCGAACGTATCCACGCTGCCGAGCGTTCGCGAAAAGCTGCTGGAGCTTCAAAGGGAGCTTGCCAAAAAGCAGAGCCTCGTTATGGACGGGCGCGATATCTGCACCGTGGTTCTTCCCGATGCGAGGTTCAAATTCTACATCACCGCTTCCGCCGAGGTAAGAGCCCAAAGGCGCTACAATGAGTACGAGCAGAAGGGCAAGCTGGACGGCATGACATACGAGGACGTGCTTCGCGAGATCGAGGAACGCGATTACCGCGATATGAACCGCGAGTATGCGCCGCTTCGCCCCGCCGAGGATGCGGTGATGATCGACACGAGCGAGCTGAGCATAAAGCAGGTGCTCACGAAGGTGCTGCTTTCAATGATAGACGTTTGAGCAATATGCTTGCAAATATTGAATATGAACAAATACCGCCTGCGGTATTTGTACCTTAACTATTCATTATTCACTCTTCACTATTCACTATACCCAAAAGGGGGGCGAGCTTATGCTCTACTACATTGTTAAATACGGTCTCAAATGGCTGCTGTGGCTTATCCATCGCCCGAAGATATACGGCAAAAAGGAAAACCTCAAGCTCGAGGGCGGGGTCATTTTCATCTGCAACCATCAGAATCTGCTCGATCCCGTGATGCTGCTGCTCACAAGCCCGAGAGTCATCCATTTCATGGCGAAGAAGGAGCTTTTCGATAATAAGCTGCTCGGTGCGCTGATGCGCTCCGCGTTCGTTTTCCCAGTGAACAGGCGAACCGCGGATATAAAGGCACTCAAGCAGGCGCTTGCTCTTCTCGAGGAAGGGCACGCCTTCGGCATCTTCCCCGAGGGAACGAGGAGCGTTACCGGCGATATGGACGAATTTGAAAAGGGCTGCGCCTTCATCGCCGCCAAAACGAGCGCGCCGATAGTGCCGATATTTATCAGCCCCTCGAGCTATAAGTTCGGGCGCAGGCTGCGGCTGATCGTGGGCGATTGCATATATGCGAGCGAGGTCAAGGATGCCCTTCCCGAGGGCGCAAAGCTTGTAGATGCGCTGAATGAGCGCATGGAGGGCGATATGCACGCGCTTGCGAATGAGATTGAAAAAAGCTTTGGAAAAATGACCGCGCTTCCCGAAAAGGCGGGCGCGGGGAGATAGTATCGTATTTGAAAGGAAAGTGAAATGACCGAATGCGATTGGTGTAATTTATCCGAGGAAGATAAAAAATATCTGCTTTGCGAAAGCGGATATTGGTCGGTTTTCCTTGCGGATGAACAGGACTATATCGGAAGGTGTATTCTGGTCTTGAAACGGCATTGCGGCTCCATGGCGGAGCTAAATGCCGATGAATGGAATGAGCTTCGCGAGCTTGTTTGCAAATTGGAGTCGTGCTTAAAGGCCGTTTTGGGAGCGGCTCTATTCAATTGGAGCTGCCTTATGAACAGCTTTTATAAAGCGGCGGCGCCCGATCCGCATCTTCATATCCACGTGCGGCCAAGATACGATAAGCCCGTAATGATCAACGGGAGAGCTTATACCGATGGCGAGTTTGGCCATCATTATGCGCTCCATAAGAGCGGGGCAATACCCGCCGAAGATAGGGAAGAAGTGTTTATTCGGCTAAAAGAACGGCTGAAATGCTAAAACGGGATTTGAAAAGGAGATTGAACATGGAGAAAAAGACAACACCTGTTACTTCAGAACAAAATCGTGACAAGGTCATTATTCGGACCAGTATCATTGGAATACTGACAAACGTGTTACTGGCGGGTTTCAAGGCGGTGATAGGCATTATATCCAACTCTATCGCCGTCACTTTGGATGCCGTTAATAATCTGTCGGATGCCCTGTCCTCTATCATTACGATCGTTGGGACGAAACTTGCCGGGAAACTTCCCGATAAGAAGCATCCGCTCGGATACGGCAGGATCGAGTACCTCAGCGCGATGATCGTTTCGGGCATCGTTCTCTATGCAGGCATCACGGCTGCCGTGGAATCGGTCAAGAAGATCATCCATCCTGAAAAGCCGGACTACAGCGTCATTTCCCTCGTTATCATTGCGGTAGCCGTCATCGTCAAAATCATACTCGGAAGATATGTGAAGGCGAAAGGCGAACAGGTCAATTCGGGTTCTCTGGTTGCCTCCGGTTCCGATGCAATGTTTGATGCCATTCTTTCAGGTTCCGTCCTGGTTTCTGCGATCATTTTCATGGTGAGCGGCCTTTCACTCGAAGCATATGTAGGCGTTGTGATAGCCGGCTTCATCATCAAGGCGGGAATTGAGATGATGATGGAAACACTGAATGAAATCCTTGGGACCAGAGCAGATAAAGAGAAAACGGACAAGATCAAAAAACTGCTTTCCGATGAGCCGGAGGTCAGAGGCGCCTACGATCTGATCATGTACAATTACGGTCCTGATAAGGACTATGCTTCCGTTCATCTTGAAGTGCCGGACACAATGACGACAAGAGAATTTGATAAGCTGACAAGAAAGCTGGAAAGAAAAATCTACAAAGAAACCGGCGTTGTCCTCGCGGGGGTCGGACTGTATTCCTATAACACAGGCAGCAATGAAGCGGCTGATATTCAAAAGGATGTCCGTGAACGTGTCATGGCCCACGACTGGGCCGTTCAACTTCATGGTTTCTATGTGGATACAGAAGCAAAGGAAATGACCTTTGATGTTGTGATGAGCTTCGATATCAGGCCGAGAGAAGGACTTCAGATCATATACAATGAAGTCGAGGAAGCATATCCGGAGTACAGTATCCAGATCGCACCGGATGTCGATGTTTCGGACTGAAAGATAAATTCCCGTTCATCGTGCCGAAAAGGCGGGGCGGCGAGCTGATATTTACTCTATCAAAGGAGCGGTAAAGCATGAAAAACGAAAAAAGCGGCAGCTACTGGACGGCGTATTACGATGAAAACGAGAACCGTTATTTTGCGCGCATAATGTACATAAGCCGCGAGGGGCTGGAGCAGTACGATTACGAGATAACGCGCGATATCTACGCCCGTCTCGGCACCTTTGAGGACGATACGGAGAACGAAAGGCTGATAAGGACAGCCAAGCTTGCGTATTCGTTTGAAAACACGATGTACGGCACCCTCGGCCCCGAGCGAACGGTTTGGGATGAGGAAGTCCATGAAACGATGAGAACGCACGAAAAAAGGCGAAGGGCGGGAAAAAGAAAAAGGAAGGAGGAAAGGCTATGCTGATAAATGAAGCGTGCGAGCTGCTGAAAAAGGAGCTTTTGGATAATGGCTATGAATACGGCTTCTATCTGAACGGTGCGGTCCATAAGCCCGATATGACGAAGGGCTTTGATAAGGAGTTCTTTGGGCTTTTAATGAGCGAATACCGCGTTCAGGCTCCCGAAGACACCATGAGGGCAAAGGTCGGAACCTGCAACGATGCGGTCGTTCTGATGAAGGCGATCCTTGACGAGCACGGCGTTCCGAGCAAAATTTGGCTTCTTAACGATAAACGAAACAAAAAGCTGCATACCGTTTTGACCTTTTATCTTGAAGGCAAAACGGTTTATCTGGAGCTTACGCCCCAATCGGGAAAGCCGTGGTACGGAAAAGAGCTGGTTTTCGACAGCGAGCGGAGCTTTATGAATGAATTCGGCGGCGATGAGCGCGAAGTGATCGACGTTACGGATGAAGTTGTTATAGGTCAAGCGCCCGATTTTATTCTGCGAAGGGTTTGATGCTTCCCATTTAACGGGATATTGAAGGATGCACAATCGGTAAACTCGGAGGATAAAAATGAAAGTATTGGTTCTTAACGGCAGCCCCAAAAAGGTAAGCGATACATTTCGCCTAACAGAGGCATTTCTGAAAGGGCTGAACAGAGATCAAAAGCATGAGATCAAGGTGATCAACGTGATAGAGAAGCGCATTGCTCCGTGTCGGGGATGCTTCGGCTGCTGGCAGTCAATGGACGGACACTGCGTTATCGGTGACGATCAGAACGGCATCTTGGATGATTATCGCAGCGCGGAAGTGATCATCTGGAGCTTCCCGCTTTATTGCTACGGGATGCCATCCCATTTGAAAGCGGTTTTGGATCGCACCATCCCGCTTCTCAAAATGAAGATGGTCGAGCGCGAAGACGGAGCCGTGCAGCATGAAACGCTGATCGACTTTTCTAAAAAACACACGCTCGTCATCAGCGGATGCGGTTTTCCGGATTGGGACGGAAATTTTGATGCGCTTAGGATCATGTGCAGGAATTGCTTCGGTGATCCGGATATGGTTTTTGTTCCGGAAGCACCGCTGATGAACGTTCCGCAGGCGGCCGTCGTTGCGGAACCGCTGCTTGCAAAATTCGAAAAGGCGGGAGAAGAATATGAAACCGCATTTTCGCTGTCGAAAGAGACGATTGCAGCATTGGAAGCGCCGATGATCCCGAAGGAGGAGTATCTTCGGAACGTAAACGGTGAGTAGAGGCAAATCGGGATTTGTGAGGGCGAATATGAATTACAAGGTTATTGATAAAGAAACATATTACAGAAAAGGCGTTTACCGTCACTTTACTGAGGACTGCAAGTGCTCAACGTCAATGACGGCGCGCATAGACGTAACCGAACTCGTTAGATACTCAAAAGATACTGGCACAAAGTTTTACCTGAATTTTCTGTATCTTCTCTCGAAGGCACTTAATTCGCGCGACGACTATAAAATGGATTATTTATACAAGACGGATGAGCTTATTTGCTATGACGTTATTCATCCGTGCCATTACGTCTTTCACGAGGATACGGAAACCTGCACTACGGTTCACTCCGAATACTGTGAGGATTACAAAACATTTTACGGGAACGCTCTGCGTGATTTGGAAAATGCAAAGAAAAATCACGAGTATGAATTTGACAGTGCGAAATATCCAAACTGGTTTGACGCCTCATATGTATCATGGCTTTCCTATGATTCGCTGAACGTTGAGTTACCGGATGGCTATCTTTATTTCCCACCCATTGTAAATTGGGGCAGATACCGCGAGGAAAACGGAAGACTTATGATGCCTGTTACCGTCCGCCTCAATCATGCAATCGCTGATGGGTTTCTTGTTGCAAATGTGTATAGATCATTGCAAATGGAAATCAGTTCCTTTGTAAAAAACAAGTAGATAAATTCCCGTTTATCGAGCTAAAGGCTTTCCTGAAATAAAATAGCCGAAAAAAACAAGAATCGGAGAAAAGATATGAACATCATCCTTGCAAAGCACGCGGGCTTCTGCTTCGGCGTAAGAAGAGCCGTGGAGATAACGAAAGAAACGGCGAGAAAAGTTTATAATGAAAGCGTCGATGCGGGGGAAAGCGCAGAGAAGCCGCGCGTTTTCACCTACGGCGAGCTTATCCATAATAAAACCGTTGTGGAGGAGCTTGCATCGGAGGGCATAACCGCGATTTCTTCACCCGAGGAGGCTCGGGCGGGGGATTATGTCGTTATCCGCTCCCACGGCGTTCCGGCTTCGGTTTATGCGGAGCTTGAGGCGCGGGGCATAAACTGCGTGGATGCGACCTGCCCCTTCGTTGCGCGCATCCATGAAACCGTTGCCGAGGCGGACAGGCGCGGCGAGAGGGTGTTCATCGTGGGCGAGCCGACCCATCCCGAGGTCATAGGAATAAACGGGCATTGCGGAAATCGGGCGGTCTTTATCCGCAGCCTTTCGGAGCTCTCAATGCTCGAGGGCGGCGCGGGCTGCCTTGTGGTTCAGACCACCTTTGATTACGATACTTTCAATGAGATGAGGGCGATCATCGAGCGCGACCACCCCGAAATAACGGTCAACAACACCATCTGCACCACCACGCGCGAGCGCCAGACGGAGGCGGACGAGCTTAGCCGCAAATGCGGCGCAATGCTTGTTTTGGGCGATAAAAACAGCTCCAATACCCAAAAACTCAAAGAAATTTGCAAAAAAAACTGCCCGAACACCCAAAATGGTGCAAATATAGGTGAAATTTCTCTTGATTTATTAAAAGAATATGGTATAATGGTAGGCGTTGTTGCCGGTGCATCCACACCGGATTCGATCATCAGGGAGGTTATCAACACAATGAACGAACAGGAAAAGACTTTAAACGAAGTCAACAACGAAACCGTGACCGCAACTGCGGCACAGACCATCGACGAGAACGCTGTTTTTGATGAGGACGCTATCAACAAGACCATCGTTCGTATCCATGGCGGTCAGATTCTTACCGGAACCGTCATTCAGATCGTAGACGGCGAAGTCAGCGTCAGCATCGGCTACAAGTCCGACGGCTACATTCCCCGCTCCGAGTTCTCCAACGATCCCGACGTGGATCCCGCTTCCCTTTTCAAGGTTGGCGATCAGATCGACGTTGAGGTCCTCAAGGTCAACGACGGCGAGGGCAACGTTCTGCTTTCCCGCAAGAACGTTGAGCGCCAGAAGGCTTGGGACGGCTTTGCGAACGATCCCGACCTTATGAACAAGGTCTATGAGGGCGTTTGCACCGAGGTCATCAAGGGCGGCGTGCTGGTTGAGCTCTCAAACGGCGCAGCAAGGGCATTTGTTCCCGCGTCCCAGGTTTCCACGAGGTTCGTTCAGGATCTCAAGCAGTTTGTAGGTCAGCCCATGAAGCTCAAGGTTCTTGAGGTCGATGAAAAGCGCAGGCGCGTTGTCGGCTCCTGCAAGGAGATCCTCAAGCAGGAAGCTGAAGAAGCCGAGAGCAGGGTATGGGGCAATATCGAGGTCGGCATGAAGACCAAGGGTATCGTTCGCCGCCTTACCGATTTCGGCGCATTCGTCGATATCGGCGGTGTTGACGGCCTTGTACATATCACCCAGTGCGCATGGGGCAGGGTTAAGAACCCCGCCGAAGTGTTCACCCCCGGTCAGGAGATCGACGTTGTCGTTCGCGAGCTCGACAGGGAAAACAAGAAGATTTCCCTTGGCTACAAGGAGCTTCTTCCCAAGCCCTGGAGCACCGCAGACGAAAGGTATCCCGTTGGTTCCTTCGTTGAGGGTAAGGTCGTTCGCATCGTGCCCTTCGGCGCGTTCGTATCGCTTGAGCCCACCATTGACGGTCTGGTGCATATCTCCCAGGTTGGCCTCAAGCGCGTCAGCAAGGTCGAGGACGAGATCAACGTTGGCGACCGCGTTCGCTGCAAGGTCATCGAGGTAGACACCCAGAAGCGCCGCATCAGCCTGAGCCGCCGCGATGCTCTTATCGACGAGAACCCCGAAGAGGCCGCCGAGATCATCGCCCGCGAGCGCGAGCAGCGTGAGCGTGAGCGCCAGGAGCGCGCAGAGCGCCGTTCTTCCGAGGAGCAGGGTCGCCGCGAGAATCAGCAGAACCGTGAGGATCGCCGCCGCGAGCGCAGCAGCGAGGATCGCCCCGAGCGTCCGCGCCGTCGCCGTGAGGATGCGGATTACGAGCTTCCCCCCGTTGAGTCCGCAACCACTTCCCTCGCCGCACTGTTTGGCAATCTCTCCCTTGACGATGCCGCTCCCGCAGAGGAAGCAGTTGAAGAGAACGGCGAGAACTAATAGTTCTTCAAAAATCGAATTGAATATAATCAAGCGGTATCGGGTTCGCCCGATACCGCTTTTAAGGCTCGCCGCACGGCGGGCTTATTGCATCTTCTGCGTTTTCTTAACCCAAGCCTGCCAACGCGGATCCTTTTCCATCTCCGTGCGAACGCGATCCCGATCGGGAACGCTCCACCAAGGCCAAACGTCGGGGAG
Organism: uncultured Eubacteriales bacterium; assembly: GCA_902794055.1. Lineage (GTDB taxonomy): Bacteria > Bacillota > Clostridia > Christensenellales > CAG-138 > PeH17. The sequence continues at coordinate 31,355 of CADBGC010000025.1, forward strand.
CTCCGCAGTGCGCCCCGCACAGTCAAAGAGCGGCTCGTTCTCGATGCATAAATGCCGCAGCAGCGGGGAAGTGAAGCTCTGCTTATATCGGCAGCTCATTTTATTGACGTTGTGCGCATGCTCAAGCGCGTTATCGAGTGCAGAAAAGGCTTCATCACGCTCGCCCGCAAGCCATAGATAGTATGAGCGCAGCAGCTCGATTCGAACGCGCAGATCCTCTATGCCTCGCTCCGCATCACCGTCCGCGCAAACGAGCTTAAACAGCCCAAGCGCATTTTCGAGCATCCTTGCGGCGGTATCGGGCGGCAGGGTTCGGTCGCTCCAAACGATCTGCCGCATCAGCTCGGCGCCGCAGCGCACCGTCTCGAGCAGCGCCTCGCCGCAGGCTGCCGCGCCCGCTTTGCCGTCAAAGGCATTTATGCGAAGATAGGCGCTCGAAGCATCGATCCTCGGCGCGGAGGCAGCCAATGCAAGCGCTTTTTCGCTCTCGCCGAGATTCTTATAGAGCTGCGATAGCTCAACGGTCGCCTGCTGCCGCATCTCGCCGCAGGGGAGCGTTTGAAGCAGCTTTTCATAAAGCTTGACGGACTCCTGCCATTCGGGATAGGCTCTATGCGCTTCAACGTCGTAAACGTCGAAGCCGTCCACGCTTTCGATATGCATCTCGCCGCGGCGCACATAGCCTGCGTTGAACAGCGCGGAGGCGAGGGCAAACATCAGCTTCTCGTTGCCGGGAAACTCGATCAGCGCCGACCTTGCAAGCGCGATGCATTCGTCCATGCACTCGTCCACGCCGTTGTTTTTTCGGTTCATATCGATAATGCGCTCCGCAAGCGCATCGATACGCTTTTCACGCTCGTTTTCATAGCCGAAAAGCTCATCTATGGAGATGCCGAATGCGTTCGCAAGTGAGGGAATGAGCTCCATATCGGGGTAGCAAACGCCGTTTTCCCAACGCGATACCGCCTGTGCCGTTACGCCAAGCTCGCCGGCAAGCGCCTCCTGAATCAGCGCATCCGACAT
>CADBGC010000026.1:0-4194 GCA_902794055.1 uncultured Eubacteriales bacterium
CGAGAGAGTGTTTCATGTAGGCGATTATATCGTATATGGTGCAAACGGAACAAGAGGCTATTATAACAAATTTAATTTGAAAGGGCAGCATATCCTTATTGGGATTGAGCGCAACGCCCTTGTTTACCTCGCGGTTGAGGTGGATCGCGAGATTGGGGATGGTCAGTATGGGCCTAGCAAAATCAACGAGCCTACGCTCGGGGTCGAGCAGGCTTTCGGACTTGAGGGTAACAAGACCCGCCGCCGAAAGGGGACGATCCAGCCAGGTGGAATGGATCATGCCGCCGTAGGGCTCGATGCTGAGCTTGAGGCAGCCCGCCGCCGTCTGCTCGGGCGAGGGTTTGATATAGTAGCAGGGCCAGTCCGTGTGGCTCGCCGCAAGTCGGAAAGGATCGCCGGGCTCGTATTCGGAGCCGACGTGGAACGCGATAACCATCGTTCCAAAGCATTTAACGTAGTAGTCCTTGCCCTTCTTTAGCTCCCATTTGCCGTTCTGCTCGAGCTTCGTGAAGCCCGCTTCGTCAAGAAGGCGCATCGCTTCTGCCGCGGTATGATAGGGCGAGGTCGATTTTTCGAGAAGGGAGATAAGTCCGTTAAGGTTGGTTTCCATGTGATCCTCCATTACTGAAACAAATTATTAAACGTTGTTTTGCTGCGTCACCTCATGGTGGCGCGGTATCTCTTGGCGTTTCTTAGGCGGCGCGAACGCTTCTTGCGAAGCATAAGCAGCCGAACCACTATCAGCGCGGCAAGCGCGATGATGAGCAGAAGCACCCAGAACAGCACCCCGCTCGGCCCCTTGCGAACGAGGTATCTTGAAGCGTTGGTGATGCGGTAGCCCGTGGAATGACTGGAGAACCGCCAGATCATGCTCTCGCCAACGCCGTCCGTGATTATGCCGCCTTCGCCGAGAACGACGGGGGAGGCCTTGAGCGAACCGCCGTGCGAGGAAGCGCAGAGCGCCATTCCGTCCGCAACTATCGCGTATTCGGCGCCGTCGGTAACGGAATCCTCGCGTCGGTAATAGGCTTCGCCGTTGCTGTCGAAGCAGCGCCGATAGAGCGCCACGCTGCCTATACGCTCGGGGGAGGCTTCGGTTTTGAAAGCGCCGCCATCGAGGCGGAGGTAATGCCATTCGTCGGCTGAAGCCGCGTATAGGCTGCCGTCGTAATAATGCCAAACGGCATACTGATCGCCCTCCGCTTCGCGCTCGAGCGCAAGCGCAGTCCTTCTGCCGCTGCCGGGCGGAGCGGTTACGGATATGAACGCGGTCTCGTGCGGCTCGATATCGATATCGGAGGCCGACGCAACGTCCCTCTGAGCGATCAGATTGGCTCTTATGAACGCGTTTTCATAGAAGCGGTAGTCCACGTAGCCAACTACGTCGCCCTTGCGGATGGGCGCTTCGGCATAGTCGGAGTTTACAACGGTGGTTATCCGCGAGGGGTCGAGCATGAATTCGCGGATGCTCGTGTAAGCGCCGGTGATGGAAAGCCCGTCGATCGCCGCCTTTGCAACGAAGCGTCCGCCGCTCTCGTCGAAGGGGGAGCAGTTTTCGGCGGTGAGCTCGAAATCGGTTTGAACGTCGAACTCCGTCAGATCGAAGGCACGGTAGTTTTCAAAGCCCCATTCGTAGATGCCGGGCGCGGTTTGATAGCGGTAGTAGGAGGTGTTTTCCGTGTTGCTGTCGCCAAACTGAACGAGAATAAGCGTAACGCCGTTTCTTCGCGCAGCGCTCACAAGGCAGTAGCCCGCCTCGTTCGTTTCGCCGGTCTTGCCGCCGATGCAGTATTCGTACAGAAAGCTCTCCGTATCCGAGGATCTGGTGCAGATAAGGCGATTTGAATTCTCGAAATAGAAGCCGTTTGGATGGATATTGGTCGCCTGTACCTGATAGGTCGGCGTTGCGAGTATCTGGGCAACTATCGGGTTTTTGAGCGCCTCGTTCATCAGGATGGCGAAGTCGTGCGCGGTGGTGTAGTGCTCCTCGTCGTGCCTGCCGTCCACGGTCACAAAATGCGTGGAGCTCATGCCAAGCTCGCGCGCCTTCTCGTTCATAAGGCTAACAAAGAGTGAAACGGAGTCCGCAGGATCGATCCACGAGCCGAAATGCTCGTATGCGGTCTCAATGGCAAGCGCCTTTGCGGCATCGTTGCCGGAGCGCAGCAGCATGCCGTAAAGCATGTCTATAAGCGATATCTGCTCGCCCGTTTCAAGCCCCATCAGCGAGCTGGTTGGGCCGAAGCCTACCACGGGTCGCCAGCCGAGGGTCACGACCTTGTTAAGATCGGGTAGATTCTCAACCGCCACAAGCGCGCTCATAAGCTTGGTGGTGCTTGCGGGGAAGGCGCGGGTATCGCCTCTGCGCGAATACAGCAGAGCGCCGGTATCCGCTTCGATAAGATAGATATATGGCGTGGTTATATCGGCGAAGGGATCGGCATCCTCCTCGGGAGCGGCGCTTGGCGCGGGCTCGGCACCGTTCTCCGCCGCCGCTTCGGTCGGGACGGGGGCGGCACTCGGCGTGATGCCCGCCTGCTCGCTGAGCACGGAAACAGGCAGGAGCGATAGAAGCATCGCCGCTGTTATGAAGATGAGCAATAACCGCCTCATACGAATTCCCCTTAATATTTATCGCTTCAGCGGCAGCCTGGCCGCATAGATACGCATAGAAACATTATATCATTTTATTTTAAAAATGTACATACCGAAATGCCTGCACTCGCTCTTTATATACGATAAATGCGAAAAATCGCCGCCATCATCGGCGCTTGCGGTCAAAAGGAGCAAACTCGTGCTTTTTTTTGAACGCGCAAAGTGGTATAATATTGAAGCTGCCGATACGGTGAGGGCCGCAGATACGGGCTTTGCCGCCCGCTCTAAGACCCTGATCGCCGCAGCGCAGCAGCAATGAACAACAATCGGAAAAAGATAACTGATATGAACGAAAACAAACTGCATTACAAACTCAAAAGAACCTTTGCGCTTTCGCTTGCCTCGGCTTTTGCAGCAGGTGCGCTTGTTTCCTGCAAGCCCATCGGGAGCGATACCACCCCCGCGCCCTCGCCCGAGAACAGCTCCGTGCCAGCTCCCACCCAAAGCGCTACCGCCGCTCCGAGCGAAGCACCCAGCGAAGTGCCCACCGAGGCTCCCACTCCCACGCCAGCACCCACGCCCGAGCCGCTTGCGCCCGCTTTTCGAGATATCGAGCTTCCCATCGAGGTGAAATACGATTATTTTGCGATACCCGAGGAAGTGCTTGCGCTCATGACCGAGGGCGACCGCGAGCTTTACCGCCGCGCTGCGCTTGCGTTTTTCAATTATGAAAACACCGTGGAGATACCCGAGGGCATGGAGGAGCACCCGAACCTTTGGCGCGTTATCGATATGTATTTCCCGCTCTTTTTTGCGGACGTGAGCGATGAGAGCATAGTCGAAGATGGCGGGCTTATCCGCTGGGAATACGAAAGCACGGCAGAGGAGCACGAAAAGACCATCGCCGATTTTGAAAGCAGGATCGATGAGCTTCTTTCCGAAGTTGTTGAAAGCGACAGCTTCATCATGCAGGTGCTCACGGTTTATAAAACCTTCACCTCGGACATCGTTTATAACGGCTGCAATATAAACGGCGAGGATCCGAGCGGCCCGAGCGACGTTCCGTACGTCTACCGCCACGCTGTGAACGCCATAATTGATAAAACGGGCGTTTGCTGGTGTTTTGCGCGCGCATACAACTTCCTTCTTTGCCAGATAGGCGCCGAGTCTCTGACCGTGCATGGCCTGAGAAAGGGAGATTCGGCTATTCATGAGTGGACGGTTTTCAAGTTTAAGGACGAATGGCGCTATGCCGACCCCACCTGGGATATCGGCGGCAATTCGCTCTATTTCTTCGGCTTCACTATCAAAACCAGGGAGCGCGACGGCTACCCCGAGAAGGACGTTTCGGTGCTCGAAGGCAAGACATACCGCGCATCGGAGTATTTCGACGTTTCGGGCAAGTTTTTCAGCGCGCTATATAACGGCAACTGCGCGGGCGATAATTATAAGCTCGACCACGAGAACGGGCTGATAGTTTTCTATGATGTGGGCTACGACATCTTCGGCGGAACTACCGAAACAAAGCTCTGCACCTACGATCCCGAAAACGCGAAATATGAGTTCTTCGATTGAGCCGTCGATGCAGGGCGGATGATC
>CADBGC010000026.1:4221-22181 GCA_902794055.1 uncultured Eubacteriales bacterium
AACTCGATTTTTTGAAGCATACGGCAAGCGAAACGATCATGCAGATCGTTGAAAAGCTCTACGGCGGGCAAAGCATAGTCAAGGACTGCCCCGAGAGCATTTCGCGCGAGGAGGCGATGGAGGATATCGCCTATCTTCGTTTCATTTTGGAAAATGCATACAGCGGCTACACCTACCACGATAAAGCCCTGTTCGATAAAGCCTTTGCTGCGCTTGAAAAAGAAACCGCTTCGGCGGAAAGCTTCACCCCCGCGCAGCTTGTTGAGCTTATCTATGATAAGCTCGGTTTCATCACGGACGGGCATCTTCAGCTCATCATAAAAGGAACGAAAAAATCATTCCACACCCTCGAGCAGACTTACGTTTCCGACCTGCGCGTAGTGGAGCGCGGCGGAAGCTATTACGACTTGGAAACGGGCGAGAAGGTCACCTTCGCTTCGCCCGTGCGCGCATTCCCAACGGTTTGTGAAACGGGGGAAAACGCCTTCCTGCTCGGCATCCGCTCGAAAAAGAGCATCGATGAGATCGAGGTCACCCTCGGCGAAAAGCCCGTCAAGCTGCCCGTGCATAAGATAAGGAGCGCGGAGAGCGGCGAGGGCTGCCTGCACGGTGAGCGCTATCTTGAGGATGCGGCGATAATCACCTGCTCGAGCTGCGCAAGCAAATCCGATGAGGACAAGCAGATCATGTTTGAGATCGGCGAAAAATGCCGCGCCTATAAGCACGTTATCTGGGATCTTTCCAATAACGGCGGCGGAAATTCCGAGCTGCCGCAAAGGTTTTTGGACGGGCTCACCGGCGGTATAAACCCAGATGACGGCGCAAGGATGATAGTGCTTGAATCGACCGCGGTCAAGGCGAAGATGACGGGCGAGATAGAGGAAACGCCCTATAAGCTTGTGCCGGACGAGACCGCCGAGGGCGAAGCCAAGGTCTATGAGGACCTTTTCCCGGGCGAGCTGCACGTTATTATAAACGACGGCATCGCTTCCTCGGGCGAGCTTGCGGTAACATGGGCAAAGCAGGTGCCGCGCGTAAAATTCTACGGCTGCAACACGAAGGGCGTTGGCAGGTTCGGCGACCTTATGTTCTACTATCTGCCCCATTCCCGGATAACGCTCGCCTGCCCGTACAAGGTGTTTGACCTCGGCATAGAGGAGACCTTCGGCTTCGAGCCCGATTACTGGGTGGACGATGCGAGCGTTGCCTCGGTTATTCTGAAAAACCTCGGAATAAAGGATGAATAAAACTCAACCATGAACGGAGGCACGGAGCTTATCAAAAAACGCTTTTCGGAGCTTGCAAAAAGGGCGGATAACAAGGGCATTTTCACCTATACGCCCTTTCTGGGGCTGATGGAGCAGGACACGCTTTTTCGGATGAAGCGCGAGCTTTCGTTCATCCCTTTTGAAGCCTTCGGCGGCGCGGACGGGTGCGAGCGGGTCATGGTGCGCTTTGGAAGCGCGGAGACCCTCGGCTACGACGAGCCCTTTCCGATAAAGCTGCTTTTCGCCGAGCCGCTTAGCCTAAAATTTGCGGATAAGCTCACGCATCGCGATATCCTCGGCGCGCTGATGGGGCTTGGCATCGAAAGGGAAACGCTCGGCGATATCGTTCTGCGCGAAAACGGCGCGTATATCTTCTGCGCGGAAACGATGGCGGCGCATATCAAGGAGAGCTTTTCAAAGGCAAAGCATACCGACCTCTCGGTCAGCTTTGCCGAGAGCCTGCCCGAAGGGGCGCTTTACAGGCTCACTCCCGCCGAACTGACGATAGCGAGCGAAAGGCTCGACTGCATCATAGCCGCATACGCCAAGCTTTCAAGGGGCGATGCGGCGGAGCTGATAGGCAAGGGGCTTGTGTTCGTGAACGGCGTTCAGCTCGAAAACGTCGCAAAGCCCGTTGCGGAAAACAGCATCGTTTCCGTGCGCGGCTATGGAAGGTTCATCCTAAGGGAGCAGGCGCGAAGAACGCGCAAGGATCGCCTTGTGGTGCGGATAGAAAAATATGAGTGAAGCAAAAACTCTTATTCTGCGGACAAAACGGCGGGGGAGAACGGCATGAAAAAGCTGCTGCTGCTGCTGATAGTCGGGATCATTCTTATAATCGCGGGCGTTTTGGCGCTGCTGTTTGCGTTGTTCAACAGGTTCGGCTATTATAATCTGCTCGACGGCTCAACCGAGCAATACGCCGCGCTGCGCCGAAGGATGAATATTTCATTTTTCGCGGGGCTTGCGCTTGCTGCGCTCGGCGCGCTTTGCCTTATTATTCGCACGAGGCTGCAAGGCTGAAAAAGAAAGGTAAAATATGATAATTTGGATAAGCGGCCCCTACGGCGTGGGCAAATCCACGCTCGCCGAGGCTTTGGCCGAGAAAATTGAAAATGCGCTGATTTTCGATGCGGAAGCGGTCGGCAACGCGGTTCGCGGAAACTATCCCAATTGCCCCTATGGCTATATCTTCGAGGATTATCCGCTTTGGGGCGAGTTCTGCGCTCGCCTTATCTGCGACGTTCACGAAAAATTCAATAGAAATATCCTCGTTCCGATGACGCTTTTGCGGGAAGCTTCCTTCGGTATCATCGAAAAGCTGCGCCAAGCGGGGATAAAAACCGAGCTTATCGTGCTTGAAGCCTCGCACCAAACGGTCCATGACCGCATCCTCAAACGCGGCGAGGAGGAGGGCTGCTGGTGCATGGAGAATATCGAGCTTTCAAGGCGGGGCAGCGCCGCGCTGGACGGCATACATATTGAAACCGATGGAAGAACCGTTGTGGAATTGGCGGAGGAAGTGCTTTTTCTGATCGCGGGGAGCTCCGATTTGCGCGGGAACAGTTGACTTATACTGTGAAAACCATTATAATTTTTAAAAAATCCATCTGTTTTCTATAAACGGATAAAACCATTGGAGGAAAAATGAACAAAACCTTTACAAGATTTTTCGCCGGCGCACTTGCTGCGGCTTCGCTCTTTGCGCTTGCTTCCTGCGGCGAAAAGAAGGACGGAGAGGATAAGAGCGCGAACGCTTCAACGCCCGCACCGATAACCGAGGCACCCTCCGTGACCGATGAACCGACTGCCGCGCCGACTGAAGCGCCTACACCCGAGCCCACACCCACCCCGGAACCTACGGCTACGCCGATTCCGGAGGGGTGGTATATTGACCCCAATGGGAATATCCCCCCGGAGGTGGAGATAGTATCTCAGCCTATTACTCCGTATAGTATAGGATATTGTATTGCTCATAGGGACGGAAAGTATTATTTCCAACAATGGGATAATATGGAAATCCTCATAGAATATGAAGTTCCGGATTTGATGGCCAGTTATAAAAAAATGGGATATAAAAGGCGGTTTGATTCTCCTTTTATGCTTTTGGCTTATAATAGTAGTTCCAGGTTTGGCTTAAATGAGGATGTAGAGGCCTTTTGTTGGATAGGGTTAGATGGCACAACATTTTCCTTGCCAGTGAAGGATTATTTCTATTATGGTTCTGAGTATATAGCGCTTATCTTTATTTTGGAAGATAATCGTGTAATGTGTTTTGATTTGTATTTAGAAAAATGTTGGCAGCTAGATGTTGGAAAACCGGTAAGGTTTAATGAGTCAAGAATGGGATTAATAGACGAAGATGGCAACACTATAGTCTACCATTTTGCTTATTTTGAACCGAATGGTAAAACCGCACAAACTCTGCCGGGTGAGCCTAGTTGGGAAATGGTAGAATTAGGTTAATTAGAAGGCGACACACAGATTATATGTGTGTCGTCTTTTTTGTTATATAAACGTAATATTTTTTAAAAATGTAGTTGCGTAAAGTAATAGAAGTTATTAAAAAATAGTGTACAAAAAGTATATTGACAATAAAAACTAAAATGTAAAAAATATATCGACATGTAAGATTGCGTTTAAAGGAAAGCTCCTACGGCTTCGCAAGCTCAAAACAGCAAGTCCCACGCACCAAGCTCTGCCCGGGACTTTTCCTTATTTGATTGAATTATCCGAAAGAATGTGCTAAACTAACGGTAAATAAACCGAGCAAAGGAGAAAATGAAAATGAAATATTCCATCATCACCAAGGGCATGGGCTGCCCGCATTGCATCAAGAAGGTAACGAAGGCGATGGAGGAGCTCGGCGCGCAGATCGAAAAGGTCGAGCTGAACGATATCGCGGTTTATTCCGATAAGACCGAGGCCGATATTCGCGCCGCGATCGAGGCAAAGGGCTTCGAGGTGGTTTCGATAAAGGCGGAGTAAGAAATTTTGATAAGGAAAAGGAAAAATGGAGCTTGACGGAAGGATCGTAATAGGCCTGTCCGGCGGAGTGGATTCCGCCGCCGCCGCGCTTATCTTAAAGGAGCGCGGGCAGGATGTGGTGGGCGTTTTTATGAAGAATTGGGACGAGCAGGACGAAAACGGAGCCTGCACCGCCGAGGAGGATTACGCCGATGCGCGGCGCGTTGCCGAGCAGATAGGCATACCCTTCTATTCCGTCAGCTTCGTTAAGGAATATTACGATAGGGTTTTCGAATATTTCCTTGATGAATATAAAAAAGGGCGCACGCCGAACCCCGATATCCTCTGCAACACCGAGATAAAGTTCAAGGCATTTTTGGAGCTTGCGCTGACGATGGATGCAAAGCTGCTTGCAACGGGGCATTATGCGCGGCTCGATAAAACCAAGGGAACGCGGCTTCTTCGCGCAAGGGATACGGGCAAGGATCAAACCTATTTCCTCGCGGGGCTGACCGAAGCGCAGCTTGAAAAGGCGCTTTTCCCGATAGGCGAGCTTGAAAAAAGCGAGGTTCGCGCCATCGCCGAAAGAGCGGGGCTTGTGAACGCGAAAAAGAAGGATTCAACGGGCGTTTGCTTCATCGGCGAAAGGAATTTTAAGAAATTCCTGATGCAGTTCCTTCCCGCGCAGCCGGGCGAAATGATCGATACGCGCGGCAAGGTCGTCGGGCGGCACGATGGGCTTATGTATTACACGATGGGTCAGCGGCGCGGGCTCGGCATCGGCGGAATGAATGAGGGCAGCGGCGAAAGCTGGTTCGTGGTCGGCAAGGATATGAAGAATAACCGCCTTATCGTTCAGCAGGGAGAGCACGAGGAGCTTTTCTCCACCGCGCTCACCGTCTCCAAGCTGCATTTCGTTTCGGGCGAGGCTCCCTCAAAAAGCTTCCGCTGCACCGCTAAATTCCGCTACCGACAGCCGGATCAGAGCGTGACGGTTACGATGAACGGCGAGGGCGCGCATATCGATTTCGACGAGCCACAGCGCGCGGTCACGCCCGGGCAGTGGGCGGTGCTGTACGATGGCGAAGTCTGCCTGGGCGGCGGCGCGATAGATGAAGTTCGACCGCTTAAGGCGCTGGACGAGTCGTTGTTCAAGTGAATAATGAATGATGAAGAGTGAATAATGAATAGTTAAGGATGAAATTCCGAGGGAATTTCTGAAAAATTATATTAAAAATATTAATAAAATACTTTGTTTATCAAATGGAGGATCAAAAAATGGATATCAGGAAACTGATCGATCACACCCTGCTTAAGCCCGATGCGAGCGAGGAAGCGATAAAGAAGATCTGCGACGAGGCGAAGGAGCACGGCTTCAAGAGCGTTTGCGTGAACCCGTCCCGCGTGGGCTTCGTTGCCGAGCAGCTTGAGGGGAGCGATGTGCTGCCCTGCTGCGTTATCGGCTTCCCTCTCGGCGCGACCCTGCCCGAGGTGAAGGCTTTTGAGGCCACCGCCGCGATCGAGGAGGGCGCGAAGGAGCTGGATATGGTCATAAATATCGGCGCAGCGAAGGACGGCAACTGGGAGCTCGTTAAAAAGGACATCGAGGCGGTAGTGACTGCGGCGAACGGCGAAGCGGCCGTCAAGGTCATAATCGAAACCTGCCTTTTGACGGACGAGGAGAAGGTGCTTGCCTGCCAGTGCGCGATGGAGGCGGGCGCGGATTTCGTTAAGACTTCCACGGGCTTCTCCACCGGCGGCGCGAACGAGCAGGACGTGGCGCTGATGCGCAAGGTCGTGGGCGAAAACCTCGGCGTTAAGGCTTCGGGCGGCGTTCGCACCCCAGAGGACGCGGAGAAATTCATCAAAGCGGGCGCTTCGAGGCTCGGAACGAGCAACGGCGTGAAGCTTTTGGGCTGAAACTAAAATTGAATGAAAACAAGGCAAAAATAAATATCAGAACGCTTGAAAAGGCCGATCTTGAAAAGGCAAAGGCGCTCTGGCTTGCGAGCTTCCCCGATGACGATGAGGTTTTCGTGGACTACTATTTCCGCGCGCGCACATCGCCGGAAAGGATGCTCGGGCTCTTCGTTTCGGAGGGCGAAAGCGAGGAAAAGCTCGTCAGCATGCTCTGCTTCGAGGAGCTTTTCATGCGGGTTTCAAAGGAAAATTTGGCGCGGGTGGCGTTCGTTGCGGGCGTTTGCACCTTCCCCGAATACAGGAGGCGCGGCTTCGTTCGGCGGCTTCTTTCGGAGATCGAAGTGCGGCTTGCCCCGCTCGGCATCGAGGCGATGGTGCTTCAGCCGTTTGACTTCGGTTTTTATGAAAAGCTGGGGTTTAAGGCGTTTGCGGTTCGTAATATGTGCGTGCTGAGAAAAACGGGCGATTGGCTCGTGGATCCGTTCAAAAAAAGCGAATGCTGCTCGCCCAAAAGCGCGGGTGAAAACGCGCGGGAAATGCCGCTTGATGCGGAGAAGCTTTACCGAATCTACGGCGCATACACCGAAAGCCTCTGCGGAACTCTTACAAGAACTCGCGAAAAATGCGCCGCCGTGATCGAGGAATACGCGGAATGCGGCGGAAGCTCGCTCGCGGTGAAAACGAATAGCGGCGAAGCGTATGCGCTTTGGTACGGAGGCGCGGAGGATGGGGAAGTTAAACCCGTATCGCTCGATGAATTTGCGTTCACAAGCCGCGACACCGCATCGGAGCTTATCCTGCGGATTTTGGATGAAGCGGGCGCAGTAAAACTGCCGCTTCCGATGGGGGCGGAGCCGTTTTTCGGGGAAAATGCCGTCGCTTCGTTCAATATGCTCAAGCCCATCGGCGAAAGGCGCTTCGAGGATTTTTGCGGGGAGAATGAGCCGTTTGATTTTCAAAGGTATTGACGAGCGGGATTTGCCTCAAAAATGCCTTGCGAACGCTTGAAAAAACGCAAAAAACCGCTTGATGCGGGCGCGATAGAGCCAAAATCGTGCGCTCTGGCGCATAAAACCTTTGAAACTGCATAAAATTTTAAAAAATATATGGTGCATTTGCAAAAAAACTATTGCAATTATGAACAAAATATGTTATTCTGCTAATGTACCTTGTATTTATGGATCACCGTAACTTTTTTAGCGGCAGAAATTGTCGGAAGTACCTTCAAGAGTGGGCAAAACCCGCTCTTTAATTTTGAGGGGGTACGTTTTCGGAGGAAGAATTGAAGCTTACAGACCGTATCTTTGAATTGCTTGAGCCGACGGTAAAAAATCTCGGCTATGAGCTGTATGAGGTCGAATTCCAAAAGGAATACGACAACTGGGTTTTAACGCTGTTTATCGATAAAGAGGGCGGCATCGATTTGGACGACTGCGAGCGTGTCAGCAACGCGGTTGATCCGATCTTGGACGAGGCCGACCCGATCGAGCAGGCGTACTACCTTTCCGTGAGCAGCATCGGCATCGACCGCCCGCTCAAAAAGGATAAGGATTTTCAAAGAAATATCGGCAAAAAGCTCGACGTTCGCCTCTATGCTCCGATGGACGGCAAGAAGGATCTTTCGGGCGAGCTCATCTCGTTCGATGCGGAGAGCTTCACCGTTAAAACCGATAGGGGCGAGAAGCAGATAGCCCGCAAGGCCTGCGCTCTCGTTCGCCCGCATATCGATTTTTAACGGGCAAAACCGAGCGGTGACTTAATAAAAATAAAACAATCCGAAACAGATAATGATATTTAAGGAGATAATAAAATGAACGCGGAACTCATCAGCGCACTCATGCAGATCAGCAAGGACAGGGGCATCTCTTTCGAGGTGCTTGCGGATGCGATCGAGGCGGCGCTCGTAAGCGCATACAAGAAGAATTACAACACGAACGGCAACGTTCGCGCCAATCTTGACCGCGAAACGGGCAAGATCGAGATCTGGGCATCCAAGACCGTTGTTGAAAAGGTCGAGGATTCCATGACCGAGATCTCCCTCAAGAACGCCAAGGCGGTCAACCCGCTGTTTGAGATAGGCGACGTGCTCGAGGAGGAGGCCGACACCAAGAATTTCGGCCGCATCGCCGCACAGACCGCAAAGCAGGTGGTCATGCAGCGCATCCGCGAGGCCGAGCAGGGCGCGATTTTCGATGAGTACGCCGAGAAGGAGAACGAGGTGCTCACCGCTATCGTTCAGCGCAGCGAGAAGAACGGCGTCTATGTTGAGCTCGGCAAGACCGACGGTTTGATTCCGTTCAACGAGGTAATCGTGGGCGAGAACTACGAGACCAACGACCGCGTTAAGGTATACGTATTAAAGGTTCAGCGCGACACCAAGGGTCCGCAGATCCTCGCTTCGAGAACGCATCCCGGCCTTGTTAAGCGCCTGTTCGAGCTGGAGATCCCCGAGATCCAGTCCGGCATAGTTCAAATAAAGTCCATCGCCCGCGAGGCGGGTCAGCGCACCAAGATCGCCGTGTTCAGCACCGATGAGCAGGTGGATGCGGTGGGCGCGTGCGTGGGTCAGCGCGGCGTGCGCGTGGAGCGCATCGTAAGCGAGCTGCATAATGAGAAGATGGACATCATCGAGTGGGATCCCGATATCGCCGTTTATATCGCTAAGGCGCTCGGCCCCGCAAAGGTTACTATGGTATTCATAAACGAAGCCGAGAAGGCTGCGCGCGTGATCGTGCCCGACAGCCAGCTTTCGCTTGCGATCGGCAAGGAAGGTCAGAATGCAAGGCTCGCCGCGAAGCTGACGGGCTGGAAGATCGATATCAAGTCCCAGTCCCAGGCGGATGAGGAATACGACGATCTCGGCTTCGGAGCGCAGGGCGAAGACGGCGAGGATGCCGCGGATTTTGATGCCAACGAGCTTCTTGACGGCATTGAATGATAAACGATAAAACGATAAATAATTATTAAGAAACATCGGTTCTCAATAAAACGGAACGGTTTTCGGAGGAAGAATTTGCAGAAAAAGATCCCGATGCGCATGTGCGTGGGCTGCCGTGAAATGAAGCCCAAGCGCGAGCTCGTGCGCATAGTATGCTCAAAGGAGGGCGCGATCGCCGTTGATGAAACCGGCAAGGCGCCCGGGCGCGGCGCGTACGTTTGCCCGATAAGAGGCTGCCTTGAAAGAGCGGTCAAGAGCCGCGCGCTCGAGAGGGCGTTTTCGCGGAAGGTCGAAAAGGAGGTTTTCGATGCGCTCGCTTCGAGGATAGAGGCGCTTACTCCCGCCGAAGAAGAGAATGGGGGCGGGGCGGAATGACGGAGCTTGAAAACAGGCTCATGAGTGCGATAGGGCTCTGCATGAAGGCGGGCAAGCTCGCTTCGGGCGAGTTCGCCGCCGAGAAGGCGCTCAAAAGCGGCGGCAGGCTTGCGATAGTGGATGAGGATGCATCCGAAAACACGAAAAAACAATGGCGCAGCGCTTGCGAATTCCGAGGTGTTCCGATAATATTCGTTCGCGATCTCGGCTTTGCGATAGGCAAGAGTGCGCGTATGAGCGCGGTCGTTACGGACGACGGCTTCAAAAAAATGATTCTCTCCGCCGAACAAAAGCTTAGGGCGGAGCGCGAAACTGCGGGAGATGCCGATGAAAACGGGCAGGATACCGCAAAAACAGAGACCGATAATTGCGAAAAGCAAAATGTTCACGATACGGAGGCGAAGACCCATGACTAAGACCGAATTATTGGAAAAGGCAAAACAGATAAAGAGCAGGGCGGAGGAGCTGATCGAAAAGACGGCTGCTCTAAGGACCGAGGCGGGAAATTCGCTTCAGGCCGCCAAGCGCCGCGAGAGTGCGCTTATTGCCGCAAGAAAGAAGGAGGAGGAAGCCAGACTCGAGCGCGAAAAGGCCGAGCGCTGGCAGGAATACCTCAATTCGGACAGTCAGCAGGGCATTTACGTCAGCGATAGGGACGGCAACTTCGGCAGCGATGCGGAAACTGCGGGCGAAGCCGCGGAGATTCCCGTCGCCGAGCCTGTCAAGCCCGCCCAAGACGAGCAGAAGGTCGAGCAGCCGAGCGAGGAAAAGAAGCCCGCTGCGGATGAAGGCTCCGCGGGAGACGAGATCAAGCCCGCTGCCGAGACCAAGCCCGATGAGGGCAAAAAGCAGGATGAGATCCGCAGGGTGGAGATAAAGCCCGATCAGCGAGGCGAGCGCAAGCCTCGCGAGCGCGATGGTGCGGGCAACCGCGATAACCGTGACAGCCGCGATAATCGCGACAATCGCGACAGCCGAGCGGATGCAAGGCAGAACAAGCCGCGTGATGAGCGCAGGCCCGCCGACAGACCCGCTCAGAGCAAGGACGAGCAGGGTCGCCAGCAGCAGCGACCCCAGATCGGCGGCAGAAAGCCCGGAGAAACAGCCTCCGCTATAGTTAATAAAAAGGATACGCGCACTCCCGAGGGCAAGGGCACCTATGTGCGCACGTTCGACACCGAGAAGAAAGCCAAGAATAAGAAAACCATTATGAAAGAAAGCGGCCCCTCTGCAAGAAATTGGGAAGACGACGGCGCATCCTTCGGCTCGAAGAAGCGTAAAAACACGAAGCACGAGCAGCCCGTTCGCAAGCCCGAACCCGTTATCATCGAAAAAGCGGTCATCACCACCGAAACCATCACCGTGCGCGACTTCTCCGAGAAGATCGGAAAGCCCGCTGCCGAGATACTTAAAAAGCTTTTCATGATGGGAATAGTAGCCAATATCAACCAGGATATCGATTACGAGACCTGCGAGCTCATCGCCATGGACTACGAGATCGAGCTCGAACATCAGGTCGCCAAGACCTACGAGGAGACCATGCAGGAGAACGCCGAGGAAGCGGACAGGGAAGAGGATCTTCAGCCCCGTCCCCCGGTCGTTACGATCATGGGTCACGTCGATCACGGCAAGACCTCTCTGCTCGATGCCATCAGAAAGAGCTCCGTCGTGGAGGGCGAAGCGGGCGGCATAACCCAGCATATCGGCGCATACACGGTCGAGCTCAACGGCAGGACCATAACCTTCATCGACACCCCCGGCCACGAGGCGTTCACCTCGATGCGCGCACGCGGCGCACAGGTGACGGACGTTGTTATCCTCGTGGTTGCGGCGGACGACGGCATCATGCCCCAGACCATCGAGGCGATCAACCACTCCAAGGCGGCGGGCGTTCCGATAATCGTTGCGGTCAACAAGATCGACAAGCCCGAGGCGAATCCCAATCGCGTAAAGCAGCAGCTCATGGAGCATGAGCTCGTTTGCGAGGAGTTCGGCGGCGACACCATCTGCGTTGAGGTCTCCGCAAAGAAGAAGATCAATCTGGACGGCCTGCTTGAGATGGTACTGCTTCAGGCGGACGTGCTCGAGCTCAAGGCGAACCCGAACCGCGCCGCGAGGGGCACCATCATCGAGGCGCAGCTCGACAAGGGCCGCGGCCCCGTTGCCACCGTGCTCGTTCAGAACGGCACGCTCAAGGTGGGCGATCCCATAGTTGCGGGCATTGCGTACGGCAGGGTCCGCGCCATGATGGACGATAAGGGCAGAAGCGTCAAGTCAGCGGGTCCGAGCCAGCCTGTAGAGGTGCTCGGCTTCAACGAAGTTCCCTCCGCCGGCGACGTTATGAACGTTGCCGAGGTTTCCAAGAAGGTTGCCGAGGAGCGCAGAAACAAGATCAAGGCGGAGCAGCTCAAGAACCTTTCCAAGGTCAGCCTTGAGGATCTGTTCAGCCATATCGCCGAGGGCGAGATAAAGACCCTCAATATCGTGGTCAAGGCGGACGTTGCCGGCTCGGTCGAGGCGGTCAAGGGCTCGCTTGAGAAGCTCTCCAATGAGGAAGTGCGCGTTAAGTGCATCCACGGCGGCGTTGGCGCGATCAGCGAGTCGGACGTTATGTTCGCCTCCGCATCGAATGCGATCGTCATCGGCTTCAACGTTCGCCCCGACTCGGGCGCAAGAGCGCTTGCCGAGCAGGAAAAGGTGGACGTTCGCACCTACCGCATCATCTATCAGGCGATCGAGGACGTTGAAAACGCGATGAAGGGTCTGTTCAAGCCCGTATTCAAGGAAGTGCATCTGGGCACGATAAGCGTTAGGAACACCTTCAAGGTCAGCTCCATCGGCACCATCGCCGGCGCCTACGTTCAGGACGGCAAGGTTACGCGCAATGCGCTGGTTCGCGTTGTGCGCGACGGCGTTGTGATCCACGAGGGCAAGATCGGCTCGCTCAGGCGCTTCAAGGACGACGTTAAAGAGGTCGCCACCGGCTACGAGTGCGGCATCAGCATCGAGGATTTCAACGATATCCACGAGATGGATCAGATCGAAGCCTATATCATGGAGGAGGTCAAGCGCTGAGGCGCTTGATGCCCCTTCGGGCTTAGTGGATAGTGAAGAATGAATAGTGAAGAGTG
The DNA here is from genome assembly GCA_902794055.1 of uncultured Eubacteriales bacterium. Classification (GTDB taxonomy): domain Bacteria; phylum Bacillota; class Clostridia; order Christensenellales; family CAG-138; genus PeH17. Next base: position 16,821 of record CADBGC010000026.1, read on the forward strand.
AATAGTTTAGGTTGAAATTCCTGCGGAATTTCACATGATTAGAGTCTCCTATTCGGTAAAAACGGAAGAATATAGATAACGGAGAAAAAATGCCGAACATCAGGTACGACAGAATAAACGAAGAAATAAAGAAGGCGCTGAGCGAGATAGTGCGCGATATGAAGGATCCGCGCATCTCGCCCATGACCACCATCATGCTCGTTGAGGCCACGAACGACCTCAAGCTTGCGAAGGTCAAGGTCAGCGTATACGATAAGGACGATGCTGTGCGAAGGGAGACCGTCGCGAGCCTCAACCGCGCCGAGGGCTTCATCGCAAGGGAGCTCGGCAGGCGCATTGATATAAGACGGATACCCACTCTGAAATTCACGCTCGACGATTCGATCGAGTATTCCGTGCATATTGCGGAGATAATCGACCGACTGCAGCGCGAGCGAGCAAAGGATGATTCCGATAAAAATGATGAGCAATAACGATCTCGATTTTGACTCCGTGATACGCTTCATCGAGGAGCGCGACAGGTTCACTCTGCTTTCGCATATCTCCCCCGATGGCGACACGCTCGGTGCCGCGCTCGCGCTTTTCCGCCTTTTGAAAAAGCGCGGTAAAACGGCGGAGGTGGTTTGCGCCAACCCCGTGCCGAAGATCTACGGCTTTTTGCCGTGCTCGGAGTCTGTCGTGATGCCCGAAAGCGCAGTCGGCTATGAGAACGTGATCTCGGTGGACTGCGCCGATATGCCGCGCTTCGGAAGGGCGATCCGCATCTTTGAAGCGGCGAAGCATACTGCGGTCATCGATCATCACATGACTAACCCGCGCTTTGGCGAGATCAATCTCGTTGTTGCGGATGCGGCGGCCACCGCTGAGGTGATCCACGAGCTGTATAAAAGGATGGGCGTTGAGGTGGACGAGCCCGCGGCGATCTGCCTGTATACCGGCATCGTTACCGACACGGGCAACCTCTGCTACAGCAACACCACGGGCAACGCGCTTAGGATCATCGCCGATTTCGTTGATAAAAAGCTCGTTGACGTTGCGGAGCTGAACCGCCTCATCTATCGAAACGTGCCGTATGGCAAAACGAGAGTGCAGGGCTTCGTTAATTCAAACATTCAGCTCGAAGCGGGCGGCATGATAGGCGTTGCCACGCTGACTCAGGCGCAGATGAAGAGCTTTGATGCCACCAATGAGGATTGCGAGGGAATTATCGACGGAATTCGCGATATCGACTGCGTTAAGATCGCCATCTTCATCAGAGAGGGTGCGGACGGCTCGTATAAAGTAAGCCTTCGGAGCAAGGGGGTTGGCGACGTCGGCAGGCTCGCGGCGCTCCATGGCGGCGGCGGGCATGAAAAGGCCGCGGGCTACACCGCGCATGAGCCGCTTTCAACGGTCAAGGCCGATATCGTGCTTCAGGCGCATGAGGAGCTCGAAAGGGTGCTCGGCGGCGAGAATAAGGCCGAATGAAGGCGTTTAAAAACTAAAATAAATTGTATAAACTGATAAATTAAGGAAACAAAATGCCGTTTGAAGGTGTTGTTTGCGTACTGAAGCCGCCCGGACTCACTTCGAGCGACGTGGTGGTGGACGTTCGCAGGATATTTCATGAAAAGCGCGTCGGACACACGGGGACCCTCGACCCGGCGGCGGCGGGGGTGCTGCCTGTCTGCATAGGCAGGGCGACCCGCCTTTTTGACTATCTTGTGGATAAGAAAAAGGAGTATCTCGCCGAGATACGCTTCGGCCTTGCGACCGATACCGAGGATGCTTACGGCGCGGTGCTCGAAAGCGCGGAATGCGACGTTTCCGAGGAGGCGCTCAAAGCGGTTTTGCCGTCGTTTTTGGGCGAACAGCTCCAGGTGCCGCCGATCTATTCCTCGCTGAACGTCAACGGCGTTAAGATGTATAAGCTTGCGCGGCGCGGCGAAGTTACCGCTCCGGTCGAGGAAAGGAAGCGCCTTATAACCGTCAGCCGCTTGGAGCTCGTTGAGAAGCTCGCTAAAAACAGCTTCCTTATTAAAATAGAGTGCTCGAAGGGCACCTACGTTCGCACGCTCTGCCGCGATATCGGAAGAAAACTCGGACTTCCCGCCTATATGCCGTTTCTTCTTCGAACGGCCTCGGGCAGTTTCGCTCTTGAAAACTCCTATTCGATAGCGGAGCTCAAGGCGCTTTCGGAGAAAAATGCGCTTGAAGGAGTGCTCGTTCCGATGGATGAGGCGATAGCGCATATCCCTGCCTTGAAGCTTGAAGGGCTTTCCAATAAACAGAAGCGCCTGCTTGTAAACGGCGCAAGCATCCCGTTCGAGGGCTGCGCCAAGGGCGAGATCCACAGGCTCTATATAAATGAAGCTTTTATGGGGCTTGCCGTTCGCGATGCGGGCGGGCTGCATATAACCGTCTGGCTTGGCCCCGAGAACGCTGCGAATGACGAATAGAATAGCGAATTAAAATTTCTGAGATCCCGCAGGGATCTCAACCTCAGCACTCATTATTCACTATGCACTATTCACTAAACCCGATAACTGCTCGGGATACGGAGAACCATTATGACTAAGACCGTGCTCGCTCTCGGAATGTTCGACGGGATGCACATTGGGCATAAAAAACTGATAGATACTGCGGTGCTGCTCGCGGCCAAATACGGCTGCGAGCCCGCCGTGTTCACTTTTTCGGATCATCCGCAGAAGCTTTTCGGCGCAAAGGTTGCGCGGCTTTGCTCGAATGATGAGCGACTCGCCATCATGCAGAAGCTCGGCGCCAAGCGCGTTGAGCAGGCCGAATTCACGCGGGAGCTCGCTTCGCTTGCACCGGAAAAGTTTTTGGACATGCTTGTCGAGACCATGCAGCCGCATACGATAGTTGCGGGCTTCAACTACACCTTCGGAAAGAACAAGAGCGGAAACACCGATCTTTTAACCAAGCTTGCCGTTAAAAAGGGCATCGGCTCTGCGGTGATCCCGCCTGTGAACTTTGCAAACAAGCCCGTTTCAAGCACGCGCATACGCGAGCTGATCGAAAAGGGGGACGTGCAGACCGCCCAGCTCATGCTCGGAAGAACCTACACCCTCTGCGGCACCGTGGTTGAAAACAACCGTATCGGAAGCTCGATCGGCTTTCCAACGGCCAATATCATCCCCGACGAAACGCGGGCGATCCCGCAGGACGGCGTTTACATCAGCATGGCGAAGCTTTCGGGCGATATGCTGCCGGCAGTTACCAATATCGGCACCAACCCAACCGTGGGCGGCAGAAAACGAATGATCGAAACGCATATCTTCGATTTTAACGGCGATATCTACGGCAGCGATATCGAGGTATTCTTCGTTAAAAGGCTGCGCGGCGTGAAGGCGTTTTCATCGCTTGAAGAGCTTAAAGCGCAGATCGCGGCGGACAGTAAAACCGCAAGGGAGTATTTCGGCTGCAATTAGGCGGCATGAAAGGAAGTGCATCATGATAACGGCGATTTTTTTCGTTATCGCGCTTGTCGCGGGCTATCTGATAGGAAGCATTATGACGGCCGTGAAGATAGCGAAGGCAAAATCTAAGGATATAAGGGAATGCGGCAGCGGAAATGCGGGCTCTACAAACATCCTGCGCACCTTCGGCTGGAAATGGGGGCTTCTATGCCTGTTTTTCGACAGCCTCAAGGGTGCCGTGAGCGTGTTGGTTGGGATGGGGCTCGGGCATATTGCGCTGGCGCTCTTTCCGAGTGTTGGTTTTATGGACAAGCTGCCGAACTTCCTCGGCTGCGTGGGCTTCTTCGGCGCGCTGCTCGGGCATCTTCTGCCCGTTTTCTACCAGTTTCGCGGCGGAAAGAGCGTTGCCGTGGCTATGGGAGGCTTCCTCGTGCTCTCGCCGGTGCAGCTTCTTATCGCGCTTGCAATAGCCATTGTGCTCATAGCGATAACCCGTATGGTCTCGGTGGGCTCGCTCGTTGGAACGCTTATCACCTCGGTGCTCGTCATCATCAAAAACTTCGGAAATATTCCGCTTATGGTCATGTCCGTCGTGGTGCTGATTATAATCGTGATAGCGCATCTTCCGAATATTCAGCGCATCATGGCGGGGCGCGAACGCAGACTTGAGAACATCGAATGGGAGTCCGGGCAAAACGAAGAATAATATATTGATGCCCGAATGCGCATGCTTTTTTCACTCTCGGTTGGGAGAAAAAATATAAATTTCATTAAATAATAGAAAACGCTTATATTTATAAAACAACAAGGCGGCAAAAAATATACCAAACCGCATATTTGCGAATTTTCAGATGAAACAACACAGGTCAGCCGTTTTGCAAAAAACGGTTGACTTGCATTGTATATTGAAGTATAATTGTATATGTAAACTCAGTTGTTGTTTTTGGAAGAAGGTCATAACGGAACTTCAGCCGCATGTCGGCTTTAGTTTAATAATCTAATCTAATCTACAGGAGGAAAAACATGAAAAGATTTATCGCTTTCGTTGTTGCTCTTTCGATGGTGCTGGCGCTTGTTGTCGTGCCAGTATCCGCCGAAAAAGCTTCAACACCCGTCACCCGTGACGTTTCCGATATGCATGCGACGTTCACCGCCGAAGCTCCGGAAACCATTGAGGCCGGCGAGGAGTTCGAGGTCGTTTTTTCCATGAGCGGAAATTACGAGACGCATGCTCTTGGCGTGAACCTGGCATACGATTACAATGCGTTTGAAATTGTATCGTACGAAGGCGGCCCGGTTCTTGCCGCAGCGGCTCCGTTCGGCTTTGTTGAAACGAATGAAGCTTCAACTTCCATTTATTTCGGCTACTTGAGCTTCACGGGCGCACCTCTCACCGCCGAGGGAATCATCTTCACCGCCACCTTTAAGGCGAAAACCGATGCGCAGCCCGGAAACTATGCGTTCACGCCGAACATCAAAACCCCCGGCAATTTCGTTTATATGCCGCCGGGAACCACGGTCGGCGAATACATTCCGTACACCATGGAGCCTGCCAACGTTGAGATCCTCGATGCAACGGCTGTGAGCGATCCCACCGAGAACATGAACGCGAATATCTTCGTTGAGTCCCCCGAAAAGGCAAAGGCCGGCGAGGATATCGAGGTAACGCTCAATATTTCCGGCGAGTATCAGCTTACCGGCCTTCAGATTCATCTGTATTACGATGCGAATATCTTCCAGATCACCGAATTCGTTCCCGGCGAGGTGCTCGATGCGGCGACTGCTGCGGGCGGCTACCATGTGGAGTCCCACGAAGCGAACCCCGGTGAGGTTGCCCTGATCGTGCTCATCCCCGATGGCGACGTCAGCGATGAGGGCGTTATCTACACCCTCAAGATGCACGTTGCGGATGATGCCGAGCCCGGAGCACGGCACGTCGCAG